>JAKABE010000300.1 GCA_021801945.1 Acidobacteriota bacterium | reverse complement strand
TGCATCGTGGCGGCGGATTCGTGGGTCTGCTCGTGCTCCTGGCCATCGTGGGCATCTTCGCATCTGGATGGAACGGGATGGGACCGTGGTTGGGCGGCTGGCAGGAGAACGGCAACAGCTTCTTCAACTTCTTCGGCCCGCCCGAACACGATCAGGATCAGCAGCCGCTGAGCGAGCCGATCCCGGCCAATGCCGCCATTGACATTGAGAATCCCCGTGGCGACGTCAGCGTGACGGCCGATGGTGGCCCCGAAATCCAGGTCCAGGCCCACCTGGTCGCCTACGCCAACTCCGACTCCGAGGCCCAGAAGATCTTTGATAATGAGAAGGCATCCGTGAGCGTGAATGGCAACGCCGTGGTGGTCAAAGCCAACGGCAGCGAACGCGGCCGGGTGAATCTGGCGGTGACTGTTCCCAGCAAAGCCAGAGTCACCATCAACGCCGGCCGCGGGGATGTGGCTGTTGCCAGCCTCGACGCCGGAGTCACCATCGATGCGCCGCACGGGGAAACCCAGTTGAACGCCATCACTGGCCCTGTCGTCGTGCATCTCGCCAGTGGCGGACATGACTTCTCCGCCCACCAGATAAATGGCAACATCGCCGCTGATGGTAACTGCAACGATCTGACCATCTCCGAGATCAAAGGCAGCTTTATCCAGAACGGCGAGATCTTCGGCGCTGTGCATATCGAGGACGTAAGCGGGCAGGTGCACCTGCACACCTCGGTTACCGATCTGCAACTGGCCTCCCTGCCCGGCGAAATGACCCTCGACTCGGACGACCTGCGCGTAGTCGAGGCTCAGGGCGCGGTGCATGTCGTCACCCGCGCCAAGGACATCGACCTGAGCCAGATCTACGGGGACACCGCCGTCCAAGACCGTGACGGCCTGATCTCCATCGAGCCGGCTGGCCCCTACTCCATCGACGCAAGAAACGGCAAAGGCGATGTGCAGATCACCCTGCCGCCCAACGCCTCTGCCACCGTACAGGGCCGCGCCCATAACGGCGACATCGTTACCGACTACGGCCTCGCCGTCACCGGCGACATTGACAAGTCCGTCAGCGGGCGCATCGGCTCGGGCCGGGCCAAAATTTACCTGAGCGCCGACAATGGTGATGTGCGCATCAAAAAGGGCCCGGCCTTTCCAGCCGTGCCTCCTGTGCCTGCTGTCGAGTCCGCGCCGTCTCCTCTTCCGCCTCATGCGCTTCGCCTCAAGCCCTCCCAGACCATGCCTTCGCAACCGGTCACGCAGTAGAGTTGCTGGCTGGTCCATACGGATGCGCCTGTGCGGGATCTATGCTGTGCCGCTTTCGTTTTCTACACTTGACGTTGTATGCTCCACTCGCGGGGGTAACGGCGTCTCCCGGGCGTCGGCTGTCCGCGGAGGTCTATCTTTCGAATGGTGCATACACCCGTCACGGTGATCACCGTGGAACGCGAGTACGGCTCGCGCGGCGGTGAGTTCGCCCACGATCTCGCGCGCCGCCTGGGCTGGCGGCTGGTCGACTCCGAGTTGATCTCCGGCGCCGCCCGCATCGCGGGCGTAGACCCAAATGCAGCCGCCCGCTTCGACGAACGGCTCGATCCCTGGTACTACCGATACGGCAAGATCCTCTGGCAAGATCCCGTATATGCGCCGGCTCCAGATACCGAGGCACGAGCCTTCGACTGTGAGCGCATGTATGCGCTCATTCGCAAGGAAATTCTCGCCGCGGCCCAAGAGGGGCACTGCGTGCTCGTGGGTCGCGGCGCGGCCTGCGCCCTGGCTGGCCGGCCGGAGTGCTTCCACATCTTCGTCTATGCCACGGCCAAGACCAAGCGCGAGTGGTTTGCCGCCGCCTTCCCCGCCAAGGCCCAACACGCCGCCCAGTACTTGGCCAACTTCGACAAGAACCGAGCCGCTGTGATTCGAAGGTACTATGGGCAGGATTGGTCCGCACGAAGCCTCTACCAAATGCTGCTGAACTCCTCGATGGGCGTCGAGGCTATGATCGCCGCCGTCCTGGGGTGTATCGACTTCAGGAGCCTCTAAAGAACAACGAGTTATAACGATGCGGGACTGTCGTTGTGCCGTTGTCGCACAAACGAAGCAGATCTAGCGGCGATCCGTGATGTTATTTTGTCCGGTGGAGGCTCATGTGGCCTCCGCCGGACACACTACGCCCCGATGGGGGCCGTTCGTAGATTGACCTTGGCGAGCCGCCTGACATGCGCTTGAGGATGCGAAATGGCCACTCCACCTTGGCGCGCACGCGGGCCTTGGTCCGGTTCCTGCGCTTCTCGGCTTCATCTACACCTGCTTTGGTCTTCCCCCGGCGCGAGGTCATGTCCTGCGCTCCGGGCGTGGCTTGATGAATCGCCTCGGTCTGGCCCTGATGCCCAGCGCCACCCCAGACCTTCGTTTCATCGCCATGCAGCAGATCCGGCAGCATGTGCACATCGGACACCGAGGCCGCCGTCGAGCAAACCGAGTGTACGATGTCTTCCTTGGAAACTCTGCCTGATGGGCCAACGTCATCTGCCGCATGCGCAATCTTCTCCTCAACTCCACATTACCCACCACAGCTGTGGAGCGGGGAGCTCTTCAGAGGTTCCCTTAGAGGGACGGCCGGTGGCGAAAGCCGTCCTTTCTCAGTTCAAGGAGTACGGATCGACCGATACCGCGGGTATCGTAGCGACGAACGACGAAGAAATGAGGAGGAATGAACCCGCCCCGTAACCCTGGCCATTCCTCAATGTCAAAAACACCCTACAGCATTTTCGATTTTGTTCATTACAGAAACCATGGGGCCGAGCGTTTTTTCCCATAAGACAAGCGCGCCATGCACGATGTTGCGATGTCCATGAGTGAAGGAAAGACGCTCAGGAGCTCCGGCGGCCTCCCGGCACTCGCCGCCAGGCCGGGACAGAAACCGCTACAAGGTCAACTCCTGCGCCTCGCCCAGAGTCACTTTGAAGGTCAATTTGCTGTGCCCGCGCAGGACGGTGACATTGACGGTATCCCCTGCCTGGTGCTGGTTCATGATCGAGTTGATGTCCTGGGTATTGGTCACCTGCTGGCCGTCGATGGCAATAATCAGGTCGCCGCCCAGCATGATGGGAGTGTTGCCCACGTAAGCCTTCTGCGTGCCGCCGCGCAGGCCTGCGCGCTGAGCCGCCCCGCCAGGAATCACCTTCAGGATCAGAACGCCATAATCCGCATCCAACCCCATCTGCGAAGCCAGGTTGGGAGCAATGGGATAGTCGACGATACCCAATGAAGGCCGCTTGACGCGCCCATAGCGGGTGAGGTCTGCAAGCACGGCCTTGGCCGTATTAATGGGAATTGCGAAACCGATCCCTGCGTTCTGGTCGGCGCCGTTGGAGGCGATCATTGTGTTGATGCCGATCACCTGCCCGCTCGAGTTCAGCAACGGCCCGCCCGAGTTGCCGGGGTTGATGGCCGCGTCGGTCTGGATGGCGTCATGAATGAGAGCACCGTTCTGGTTTTCTATGGAGCGGATGGAGCTAATGATCCCTTCGGTCATCGTCCCGCTCAGGCCAAAAGGATTGCCGATGGCGTACACCCGCTGCCCCACTTGCAGATGAGAGGAGTTCGCCAGCGTGACGGGCTGCAGGTTGGGCGCGTTGATCTGCAACAGAGCCAGGTCGTCCAACTTGTCTACGCCCACCACCGTGGCCTCATAATTTCTCTTATTGCTGAGCATCACCTGGATGCCCCGGCTCGCGCCCTGGATCACGTGATAGTTCGTGAGCACATGGCCGGCCTTGTCGAGGATGAACCCCGAGCCCTGCCCCTGCTGCGGCACCACCCCATAAAAGAAGTTGAAAACCAGGGTAGTCGCGGTAATGTTCACCACCGAAGGCAGCACCTTCTTGTAAATTTCGATCCCGTTCTCTTCCTGGGCGTCGCATACCGGCGCGGCCTCGGCCTCGGTGAGTTCCAGCGGGGCGCCGGAGTTGCCCGCACTTAAGAACGGAAGATGATCCACGGCGCGGCTGACGACGTCGTGGGGAAGATGCGTTGTCAAAAACCAGAAACCGCCCACAAGCAGAACGACGAGTAAAACCCGGCGCAACTTCATGACACGAACACCCAGCCCGTTGGGGACATGAATCCGGCTGCCGCGTTGACAGCCCATGCCCGAGGGCAGCCTTTCTATTCTTAGGATATAGGATGCTTAGCTTGGCGATTTTCGGACTTCAGCCGCTTCCACAGCCCTGCAACCTGCGTGCGTAAAGCCTCTAGATCGCCGGAGTTATCAAGCACATAGTCGGCCTGGACCGCCTTTTCCGCATCCGGAATCTGGTGTGCCAGCCGGCGCCGGGCGTCAGCCTCGGCAGCCTCCCATCCCGGCGGCACCGTTCTGTCGCTTCCCGGCGGCCGTTCCCCAGCCTGCGGCTCCGCGCCGGCCTGCCCAGCGGTCTTGGCGGCATAGCGGGCAATCTTGATCTCGTCTGGGACCGTGACTACGACGACACGATCAAACCGCCGCCGCCAATCGGCCAGGATACTCTCCGCCTCGCCGCGCGCGCGGGCGTCCCGCACCACCTCGAAGATCAGAGCCGACTCCACCACCGCCACGGCCCCCGGGTTGCGTGCAAAGACCTTGTCCATCCACGCCCGTTGCGCCGTAATCACCGCCGGATGCACGATGGCGTTCAGCTCGTCCAGCCGTCCGCCCTGAAAGGCCAGCTCCGCCAGCCGCGCTCGGTGCAGACGCCCATCCGGATTCACGACCTCGGGACCGAAATGCTCCACGATAGCGGCATAGACGCTC
>JAKABE010000299.1 GCA_021801945.1 Acidobacteriota bacterium | reverse complement strand
GCAAAGAACGCCGCCAGCAAGCAAATTGCACGCTTCATTGAAACCTCCAAAGGGAAGGAGAAGTCACGAACATGTACCATCATGCTCTATTTGGACTCATCAGGCAAGTACCTTTTGGTCGGCCGGAGACCGAAAATGCCTCATTTTTCAACTTCCGGAGCCGACCGGGCGCTGCGCAGCGCTTCCACCCGCTTCTCGATGGCCTCATAGCGTTGCGCGGCGGCCGAAAACCGGTTGATCACTTCGCTCGTCTTGGTCATAAAGGCCGGAGTCCTCTCCCGAATCGCTTCCAGAAACGGCGCGAATTTGGCCAGCAGATAAAATCCTTCGCCATTACAGTCCACAAACAGTTCGGCGGAAACCGCCCCGTGAAGCACCAAGGCCGCTGCCATCTCCCAGTAGGTGCTCACCTGGCGGAACCATGCATTATGCGGGTCCTGCCAATTGTTCGCGATAGCGAAGAACTCCTCAGCAGAGTTCGGCCAGAACTCGCCCACAACCCATGCGCGCGCCTGCCTCATCACCGGCTCGGTGCGCAACTCGTAAAGTTTCAGGATGATCTCGGCGTCCGCCGGTGTGGCCAGCATCCGTTCCATTAGGCTTCCTCCGCTGATTCATCTTACCGGATGCAGACGAGAGCTGCCGAGAGGCCAGCCGCTACCCGCACCATTCAGACTCGTCTGCACGAAGCCAACCTGGCCAAGCCTAGACCGCCTGCAATTCTGCCCGCTCGTCGCTTTTTTCGACGAGCGGGCCGTGAGTCTCCGCCGCTGGGGGGGGCGGCGCATCTCCGATCCGCTTCGAGTAGGCGCAGGCAACAGTCTTTTCTGGTTCCGCCTTCGCCGCCTTCTTAACACGTTTGCTCGTCGCCGCCTCTTCGTCCGTGGACTTCTTTGCGTTGGGACAGACGAGGTAGACGCCGGACCGCAAGGTCTTTTCCAGCAAATAGGGACTGCCGCATTCCGGGCACTTCTTTGCAACAGGCTTCAAGTTCGACGTGAAGTCGCATTTGGGGTAGTTGGTGCAGCCCCAGAAGACGTTGCCGCGGCGCGCGCGGCGCTCGGCCAGATCGCCCTCGCCGCACTTGGGACACTTCATGCCATCGATTAGATTTTGCTTTACGTACTTGCACTTGGGGTAGCCGGAACAGGACACAAACTCGCCATACGCTCCCTGCCTAATCACCAGAGGTTTGCCGCACAGAGGACAATCCTCGCCCGTTTGGCGCGCTTCGGCTGGCTTCTGCTGCTGTTTCTGGCTCAACTTGCGGAAGGTTTTGCAGGGCGGATCGGCATTGTAGTCCGGGCACGCCATGAACGGTCCGAAGGGCCCGCGCCGCATCACCATCACCTTGCCGCAGTTCTCGCAATACTCCTCGGTATCGCCGACATCCTGCGCCTCCGGCGTGTTCAGGTCCGGCTTAGCGGCGATGTTCTCCTTGGTGAAGGTGCAGCTGTTCGGGTCTTTCTTGTTGTAGGCCGAGCAGGCGTAAAACGTCCCGAACTTACCCCATTTCAACACCAGCGGCGAGCCGCACACGTCGCACTTTTCATCGGTCATCTGTTCCATGCGCTTGATGTTGCGCATATGCTTGCCGGCGTCCTTCAGCTCCTTCTCAAAGTAGCCGTAGAAACCATTGAGCAGATCGGTCCACTTCTCCTTGCCCTCTTCGATGTCGTCCAGTTCAGTCTCCAGCTTGGCTGTGTACGCGGTGTCGAAGATATAGGGGAAGCTTTCAACCAGCAGATCGCAGACCACCACGCCGATCTCCGTGGGGTAGAAACGCCCGCGCGAGCCACCGTGCTTCACCACGTACTCACGGTCTTGAATGGTGTTGATGATTGACGCGTAGGTGGACGGTCGTCCGATGCCGCGCTCCTCCAACTCCTTCACCAGCGAGGCCTCGTTGTAGCGCGGAGGTGGCTGGGTCGCGTGAGCTTCCGGATCGAGTTCATCCAGTTCCAGAGTCTTTACGCCTTCCAGACTCGGCAGCTTGTTCGCGGATTCATCGTCCTCGTCTTTCTTCTCCTCCGACATCTCGTAGACCTTCAGGAAGCCATCGAAGCGCAGCACAGAGCCGCTCACGCGGAAATTGTAGGTCTTGCCGGTCTTCCGCGATTTGGCTTCAATGTTCGCCGTGGTCACGTCGTAGACCGCGGGAACCATTTGCGAGGCCACAAACCGCTTCCAGATCAGGGTGTAAAGCTTCAGCTGTTCATCGGTCAGGAAGCGGGCGATCGAATCGGGCGTGCGCGAAGCATCCGTGGGGCGGATAGCCTCGTGCGCATCTTGTGCATCCTTCTTACCCTTGTAGGAGTTTGGCTCCGCAGGCAGATATACCGGCCCTAGTTGCTTGGCGATCCACTCCCGCGCGGCTACTTTGGCCTCCGGCGCCACGCGCGGCGAGTCGGTGCGCATGTAAGTGATCAGGCCGGTCGTGCCCTCGGCGCCGATCTCCACGCCTTCGTAGAGCCGTTGTGCCACGCCCATGGTGCGCCGCACGTTGAAGCCCAACTTGTTGGCGGCGTCGCGCTGCAACTGGCTGGTGATGAACGGCGGCAGCGGCCGGCGCTGCTTCTCCGTTGACTGCAAGGAAGTAAGTTGCCATTCCGCGCCTTCCAGAGCCGCCAGCACCTCGTCCATCGCGTCTTTGTTGGGCAGCGCGCCAGAGATGAATTGCTCTTTGCCGTCCTTGTCTTTGCCAGTCGCCACCCGCGCCGGTTCGCCACCGACGCCGACAAACTTGGCCTTGAATTTCCCGTCCGGCCGGCGCTCGGGGTGAAGCAGAGCATCGAGCGTCCAATACTCGACCGGCGTAAAGGCCCGAATCTCGCGCTCCCGCTCCACAATGAGGCGCAGCGCCACTGTCTGCACGCGTCCGGCCGAGAGCCCGCGCCGCACCTTATCCCAGAGCAACGGCGAAATCTGGTAACCGACCAGCCGATCGAGCACGCGGCGCGTCTGCTGCGCATTCACTAAATTTTGATCGATGTCACGCGCGTGCTGGAAGGCGTCCTGCACAGCCTTTTTCGTGATCTCGTTGAAGGTTACGCGCTGGATCTTCTTCCGCTCTTTGGCGTTAGTCCCGAGCTGTAGCGCGAGATGGTACGCGATCGCCTCGCCTTCGCGGTCCGGGTCGGGCGCTAGATAAATCTCTTCCGACTTGGCAGCCAGCTTCTTGAGCTGCTCCACCACCTTCTCTTTGCCCGGAGCCACGATCAGCTCCGGCTCGAAGGTCCGCTTCTTCAGCTCCACGCCGATATCGTTCTTCGGCAGGTCCATGATGTGGCCGATAGATGCGCGCACATCGAAGCCTGCGCCCAGATATTTCTCGATCGTCTTAGCCTTGGCCGGCGATTCGACGATCACCAATGATTTGCTCATTGCCATCCTTGTTTCAAACCTACTTTATCCTGTCAATCCTGTTGGACTCACAAACGGTGTTTCGGCTATCTTGCCGTGCGCGCCAAATTCCGCCCGCATCCTTGTTCGCTCCCAAATGAAAAACCGGCCACAAATGTTGCACGCTATCACGGGACACCACTCGGTTTCCACCTGCGGAATGCTCTTTCTTGATCCGCTGTCTCTGGATGTGGCCGAAACGAAAGCCTATGACCTCTCAGCATGGCCCATGCAAAATACGGCGCCGCTAGGACTGGAAATGGCTGCGGAAGGTTCTGCGCTTCCGTCCATCTAACAAGAAGCCGCTCAAAAATTCTCCCGGCGGGGTATGGCCTTCGACGGCGGACCGTGCTCTTTTTAGCGCCGGGCACTAGGGAAGCATAAACCTCCCTACTGCCTTACAGCGTCCGCACGTAATTCTTTCCCGGCAAGCACCGTACGCGGCCGGTCATCTCCAATTCAAAGAGCGCCGTAAACACTTCCGAGGAGGTCAATTGCGTCTCCAGGAGTTCCAAGATCTCGTCGATCTGCACGCTCTCGTCTGCGTGCAGTACCTCCAGCACCATAGCCTCCTCCGGCCGGAGCACGGGATCAGGCATTAAGGATGCGCCGGTGGCCAATTTGGATGCAGAAGGCGCTTGGGCTTCCAGTTCCAGCCGCACCTGCGAGGGCAGATCCTCCCACACGTCTTCCCAGGTCGCCACCAGCTTGGCGCCCTGTTTAATCAGCGTGTTGGGCGTCCATGAGCCTTTGTTGGTCACGTTGCCGGGCACGGCAAATAAGTCGCGATTTTGCTCTGCGGCGCAGCGGGCGGTCACGCGCGTGCCCGAGTTCTCGCCAGCCTCCACCACCAACACAGCCACGCTCAGGCCGCTCAAGATCCGGTTGCGGCGAGGAAAGTTTTGCGGCGCCGGAAAGGTTCCCATCGGCACCTCACTCACTATGGCGCCGCCCGTGGCTAGAATCTCTTCGGCAAGTCGCTTGTTCTCCTTGGGATACACCACGTCGATGCCCGTGCCCCACACGGCCACGGTGGGCCTGCGCGCCGCCAGCGCTCCCTTATGTGCACTGGTGTCGATTCCCCGCGCCATTCCGCTGACGATCAGCAGCCGCCGTACCGCCAGGTCGCGCGCCAGCATCTCCGCCATACCCATCCCGTAAGGGGTGGGATGCCGCGTACCTACGACGGCAATCGCGGGCCGGCTCAGCAGTTGGGCATCGCCGCGCACCCATAACACTGGCGGCGGGTCGTAAATTTCTTTCAGCCGCTCCGGATACTCGGGGCACTGGAAACTGACCAGCCGGCCGCCGATCGTCTCTACCTGCGCCCACTCCGCCTCGGCTGCTGCGCGGGCCTTGCCGTCAAAGATGAACTGCGCCGCTTCA
>JAKABE010000298.1 GCA_021801945.1 Acidobacteriota bacterium | reverse complement strand
AAGAAAATGCCTTACCTCAACCGATGGAACCGGACGAGTGCGAACTTGACGGGACATAGATAGGCTTCTGCTCGCCATTTGATCCCCTCCTCTGAACTTCATCCGTGGTTCCGGAATGCACCGGGCGTGCCCAAAATGGGTGTCTGAAGTACCCGGCCACGACTCAACTCTTGGACGGCTGAACGCAGCCCGGTGTCACCGTCGATCCCCAATCTGCCAGCAGAGCATCGTCACTATCGACACTTTCGTCCTTCATCGGCCATTCGCCGGTTCATACCAAGTTTTTGAATTGGGATTACAGCCACTTAGCGGTGCGCGCGATTTGGTATGTCATTTGCGACAGCCAGCAGGGTGTTCCGGAAAAATCCGGGGGCCAAAGTTTGCGCAAAGGTCGCCGGTGTGCACGATCGTTTATTTGCCGGCGAAAGCTCATCGGCGGGGTTGAGCGATGGACGTGAGCGACAGGGGTGAAGGGGTGAGAAGGGCGCGATGCGGCTGCTTTCTTTCGTCACTTATCTATTGTTGACTGAAATCTGCCTTGCGGGGCTCGGTACAGCCCAGCAGCTCTCCGCGCCCGGTCCGCAGCCTGCTACCGTCACCGGTACCGTACTGGACATCAATGGGGGCCTCGTTCCGGGTGCGGCGGTGGAACTCAGCGGCGCTGATCCCGCTGACCGCATCACGGCCAAGAGCGGCGAGAGTGGCCTGTTCGAGTTTACAGGCGTTCAGCCTGGGAAGGTGTACCACCTGACGGTCAGCGCACCAGGATTTGCGCAGTGGATCTCTGATCCGATCAAGCTCAGGCCCGGCCAGTTCTTCATCGTAACCGGAATCCAACTCCGAGTGGCCACGGTGCGGGTTTCCGTGGTTGCCATCACTCCCGAACAGGCTGCAATCGAACAAGTCCGCATCCAGGAGACACAACGTATTCTCGGAATTATTCCCAACTTTTATGTCAATTTCGATCGCAACCCCGAGCCGATGACAACAAGGTTAAAATTTCAGCTCGCGAAGAAGACCCTTACTGATCCTGTTTCGCTCGCCGGCTTTGCCCTGAATGCCGGGTTCTACCAGATGGCAGGTTGGCCGGGCTACCGCGGCGGCATGGCGGGATACGGCCAACGCCTGGCCGCAACGTTCGCCGGCGGGTATGCCCATGTTCTCGTCGGGGACGCGATACTGCCAGCGCTTCTTCACCAGGACCCGCGCTACTTTTATCAGGGCACAGGCACCAGGCGCTCGCGCTTGCTCCATGCGATCTCGAATTCCGTCCTGACCGTCGGCGACAACGGACATCAACAGATTAACTACTCAGGACTCGCCGGCGACCTGGTTACGGGTGCTCTTGCCAATGCATATTATCCGCAAAACGATCGCGGTGCAGGCCTTGTGCTGCGGGGCGCGTTGATCGGTACAGGTGGGCGCATTGCGTTTGCAGTCGCTGAAGAATTCGTATTCAACAGACGTCGGCCTCAAAGGGGAAACTAGGTAATTTCCGAATCATGCGTATCGGGCGTTAGTGCTGCAGCCTGTATTCCGCATGGGTCGTTTTTGCCACTTGGGCGGGCGTGGGAAGGTCGCTGCGGCTCCAGCCTCCGCCGAGGCTGCCTACCAGCTCGACGGCCGAAATCATCTCGTTCACCTGGAGCGAGTTCAGCGTGATCTGGTTGGTGAGGAGCGTGGTTTGAGCAAGAACCACATCGACATAAGGATCGACACCGGTGTTATATCGCTCCAATTCAATGTTGAGATACTGTTGCGACGAAGCCACAGCTTGCTGCTGCTTCAGGATCTCCTGTGAGTAGATGCGCGTGCCGGCTAGGGCATCCTCAACCTGCTGGAAGGCGGTGAGGACAGTCTGGCGGTAGTTGGCCAGGTCGGCATTGTAGATGGCCACGTATTGGTGCAGTTCGGCGCGGTAGAGCCAGCCGTTGAACAGAACCTGGGAGATCGAAGGGCCAACCGACCAGACACGGCTGTTCCAGTCGGCGATGTGTTTGAACTGGGCAGCCTCCGTTCCGCCGCTCAGGGAGATCATTGCCTGGGGGAAAAATGCGCCGTAGCCGATGCCGATGGTGGCGTTGGCTGCAGCCAGGGTGCGCTCGGCGGCCGCGATGTCCGGGCGGCGCTCGAGCAGCTCTGAAGGCACGCCAGTGGGGATGGCCGGGGCACTGTAGATCATGGGCTTGACGGGGATAGCGAAGTCCGTGGCCACCCTGCCGAGCAGCACGGCGATAGCGTGCTCATACTGCGCGCGCAGCAGCCCCACATTGATCGCGGTGGCCTGTGCAGCTTGCAGAGTCGCCTTGGCTTCCACGACCGAGATGTAATCCCCGGTGCCGGCATCGTAGGCGCCCTGGGCGGAGTCCAGTGCCTGCTGGTCCGCGGTCACCGTCTGGTTCAGAATCTGCTGCAACATATCTTGGCCGCGAATCTCGAAGTAGTATTCGGCCAGGCTAGTCTGCTCGGTGAGCTTTTCCGCTTCAAGGTCGGCGGCGCTCACTTGGGCGGAGTACTCAGCGGTGCGCACCTCGTTACGGATCTTGTCCCAGAAGTCGGGCGCCCAGGAGACATCGAAGGGGATGCTCCAGAGACTATAGGCTCTGCCGGTGGTGGCAGCCGAGGATACGCTCTGATTGCCAGAGGTCTGTGCGCGATTGAACAAGGGACTCGTAGTGATCGTCGGCCAATATTGAGCGCGTGCCTGAGCGATCAGAGAGCGAGCCTCCATATAGTTCTGAAAATAGGCTTTGAGGTCTTGGTTGTTGATGCTGAGCTGCTCCTCCAGCGCGTTCAGCTCTGGCTCGTGAAAAATCTCCCACCAGTTGCCGCGGATCATGGCGGCCTGTGGGCTGGCTACCTTCCAGCCCTTGGCGTCCTGGAAGTTTACGGTCGATTCCTTGTAATTGTGCGCAGTGAGCACAGGCGGAGCGGGCGGCTGGTAGCGTGGTCCGACGTTGCAGCCTGCGAGCGGGACTAGCAAGCCGAAAGCGCCTGCAGCCAGTGCCAAGGGGATGCGAATTTTCTGCTCAAGCATGGTCAATATCCCTCTCGTTTTACGGCCTTGCCGCTTCAGGTTGCGAAGAAAACGGGTCATGCGACCTTCCAAGCGCCCGCAGGCGCAGACGGTCCATCGCCAGGTAAACCACCGGGGTGGTGTAAAGGGTAAGCAATTGGCTGAGAAGCAGGCCGCCCACGATGGTGATGCCCAAAGGACGGCGCAGCTCCGATCCCATGCCGGTTCCGAAAGCCAGAGGCAGCGCCCCGAAGATGGCCGACATGGTGGTCATCATGATGGGGCGGAAACGCAACATGCAGGCTTCAAAGATGGCGTCGCGCGTGGACTTGCCTTCCTGGCGCTCGGCTTGCAGCGCGAAGTCGATCATCATGATGGCATTCTTCTTGACAATGCCGATCAGCAGGATGATGCCAATGATGGAAATTACGTTGAGGTCGATGTGGAAGAGCATCAGAGCCAGCATGGCTCCAACGCTGGCCGAGGGGAGCGTGGAGATAATGGTCAGGGGATGCACCAGACTTTCATAGAGCATGCCCAGGACGATGAAAACGGCCAGCAGTGCGGTGGTGATCAAAATGGGTTCGGTCGAGAGGGATCGCTGATAGGCCTGGGCCGTACCGGCAAAAAAGCCACGTATCGTGCCTGGCATGCCGAGGTTCTGTTCCATCTCATCGATCTCCCGCGTAGCGTCGCTGAGCGAGTAGCCGCCGGCCATGTTGAAGGAAACGGTGACGGAAGGAAAAAGGCCGGTGTGGTTGACCTGGAGCGGCGTGGTGCTGGTGTGGTGCTGGATCAGGCTCAGCAGGGGCGAGACCGAATTGAGGCCCGCGCCCTGGCCCGGGACCGGGGAGAAGTAAATGTCATGCAGCCCCTCCGGGCTCTGCCAGTACTGCGGTGCCACCTCCATGACCACGTAATACTGGTTGAGTGGAGTGTAGATGACCGAAACCGGCGACTGGCCGAAGGCACTATAGAGCAAGGAATCCAGCGATTGCGCTGTCTGGCCCAAACGCGCCGCCGTGGTGCGATCATAGGTAAGCCTTTCATCCAGGCCCCCGTTTTCCTGATCGGTATTCACATCCAGGAGCCCGGGAAGAGTCCTCATGTGGTTGAGGAGAATCGGTCCCCAGTGCGCTAAGTCGGTAATATTGTCGGACTGAATCGTGTATTGGTAGAGCGCGTTCGATTGCCGGCCGCCGATGCGGATGTCCTGCGCCGGTTGCAGGAAGGCAGAGGCTACGGGCATGTGGTTCAGCTTCGGCCGCAGGCGGTTGATGACGTTCATGGCTTTGGTCTGCCGCTCATCGCAATTCAGGCTCTCGTGGCACCGGGTTCCAAGGGGCTTCAGCGCGATGTAGACGAAGCCGCCGTTGCTGGCGCCCATGCCGCCCGTGAACGCCATGACGTGGGCAACCGCCGGGTCAGCGCGGATGACGTTCACCAGCGACAGCAGCGAATAGCGCATGAACGGGAAGGAGGCATTCTGCGGTCCCTGTACGCCGCCGACAACGGCCCCCGTGTCCTGCTGCGGGAAGAAGCCCTTGGGGATCTTGTAGATGACCACCACGTTCAGGGCAATGGTGAGACCGAGCGCGATCAGCATGAGACCGGGATTGTCGAGCACCCACAAAAGACTATGCTTGTAGGTCCATTGCAGGCCGTTGAAGAGCCTTTCGCTGGCACGGTAAATCCAGTTGTGCTTCTCGTCTTCGCGTGGTGTCTTGAGCAGATGCGCGCACATGCAAGGCGTCGTGGTGAGAGAGATCGCCAGCGACACCACGATGGCGCAGGCGAGCGTGACCGCAAACTCG
>JAKABE010000297.1 GCA_021801945.1 Acidobacteriota bacterium | reverse complement strand
ACTCATCAACTCCAGCACCGCCAGCCCGGCACCCACCTACTACGGGTTCGCCATCGGCCAGTTTTCAAAGTTTATACAGCCCGGTTTCGTGCGCGTGTCGGCAACGGCGAGCCCTGTAGCTGGAGTCTACCTCTCGGCATACTCCTACTCCGGCAGCCTCTCCTATCCCTACCACTACGTCATCGTAGCGATTAACTCCAATGCAGCTTCTGAGACCCTGTCGTTCACCCTGGATCACGCGAGCAACGTGGCCGCGTTGACTCCTTATGAAACCACGCCGGCCGGAGGACTGATGAAGCAATCTGCGGTTGACGTGCCGAACGGACAGTTTACCTATTCGCTTCCCGCACAGAGCATTGTCACGTTTGCGCAGTAGCGTGGCCTTCGCCGGCGAGGGCCACGTTGCCCAGATTCTTTTGCAGATCGCTCCAAGATCTCCAAATTTTCGGCCGCTTTAACCGAGACCATCACTTCGGTAAATGCGTGTCGGCTGCAGTTGAAGCGCCGATCGACCCAATGAGCAGATCTGCTGCGGCGGCTGCAAATCCTTCGTCGTTGATATGCGCGTCAAGTTCAATGACCCGGATGGCCGAGCTCAGCGACGATCTAAGAGCGCCTCGATAAGCATCAAGCGCCTCTGGCAAATAGAACGGTCCGCCGATCTTATCGATAGCGGAAACCCCCTGCAGTGGAATGAGGATGGTGACGGGACCGTTTGCGCGATTGAGCCTGGTGGCTGTGATGCGTCCGATCTCCGCGCATTCTTCCGGAGTAGTTCGCATGAGAGTAACGCTCGGGTTGTGGATGTAGAGATTGCGACTGCGGAACTGGGTTGGCACCGTTTCGACCGGGCCGAAATTCACCATGTCGATTGCCCCCGGACAGACAACCTGCGGAATGCCCTTGCGGCCTGCCGCTTCGAGCCGATGCGGTCCCGCGCTCATGACACCGCCTACCAATTCGTCTGCGAGTTCCGTGGTCGTCATGTCCAGGACGGCTCGAAATGCGCCGCTTTCGATCAACTGTTCCATCGCCTGCCCACCGGTTCCTGTAGCGTGAAAAACAAGAACCTCGAAGCCTCTCTCTTCGAGGGCGTGCCGCGCTGCAGTGACGCAGGGTGTGGTGACGCCGAACATGGTAGCCGCAATGGCGGGCTTCTGGTTGAGGACGATGGCCGGTTCCGATGTAACCATGCCGCAAATCGCAGCGGCCGCATTGCCGATGATGCCTCGGGAAACGTGGTTCAATCCTGCGATGTCGAGTACCGAAGGCATCATGCAGATGTCACTGGTTCCCACGTAGGGCTTGATATCGCCTGAGGCCAGTGTGGAAACCATCAGTTTCGGAACGCCGAACGGGAGCGCCCGCATTGCCGCGCTGGCGATAGCAGTGCCTGCAGAACCGCCTAGAGATACGGCTCCATGGATGGCGCCTTGTTCAAAGAGCCGCGCCAGAATCGCTTTCGCACCGGTCGCCATGGCAGCGACGCTGCGGCCTCGGTCCCTCTCTGCTCTTAGTGAAGCAAGATTTTGATTTGCTGCCGCGGCTATCTCGGCGGGCGATATATCTGCTTCAAAGGTAGCGCTGCCCAGCACGCTGACATCGATCATCAGCGTTCGCAGGCCAGCACTTTCAATCCGCTCGCGCAGGAAGGAGAATTCCTCTCCCTTCGTATCGAACGTGCCGATGAGCGCGACGGTCTTGGCCATCATCGCGTCAGCTTTCCGGCAATTCACCGGGCGCAAGCACACGGCACTCCGGCATTGTTCGGAGGAATGCCTCAGGGCCCGGCGGCGAATAGACCGCAATCAATTTCAAGGCCTCCCAGCCAGTGTTCACTGTAGCGTGGTAGATGTCGGCGGGAATGTGAATCATGTCGCCGGCAGTGATCGATTCCCACTGCTCGCCGTCGATATCGATCATCTGCTTACCTTGCCCGGACACCACGTACAGAATCTCTTCGGTTCCAGGATGATTATGGCGGGCGTGGCCTTTCCCAGGTTGCAGAAGCACAACCCCCATGGCGAAGCGCTCCGTGCCCGTGACGCGCGGTTCGCTCAACCACTTGATCGTTCCCCAATCAAAGACCAGCGTTTCGACTGAAGCCGGTTTGACGAAACGGTGACCGGTGAACCTGGTCATGCCTGCTCCTTTGCATTGTGCTCCGCACGTATTTTTAGGCTTTTGAACTTCCCTACCTGTTCGACGATGGCGCGCTCGGTGGGGAGCCGCTCCACGCTCGAAGCGCCGAAGAATCCGCAAACGCCCTGTGTCCGGCTCAATACGAACTGTACATCGTCCGGCTCGGCAATCGGCCCGCCATGACAAAGAACCAGGATTTCGGGGCGGATGGATATGGCTGCTTCCCGGATGGCTTGAATGCGCTCAACCGCCTGATCGAGAGTGATCGCTGTCCTGGCGCCGATTGTCCCTTTCGTCGTCAATCCCATGTGCGCGATCAAGAGATCTGCGCCCGCTCTCGCCATTGCCATCGCCTGATCTTCGTTGAAGACATACGGACAGGTGAGCAGATCCAGTTCATGCGCTCGCGCAATCATCGCAACTTCCTCGGCGTAGCCCATGCCGGTTTCCTCGAGGCTCTCGCGGAAGCTGCCATCGATGAGCCCCACCGTGGGGAAATTCTGCACCCCGGAAAACCCGAGGCTTTTCAGATCGCGAAGAAACAAATCCATGATGCGAAATGGATCCGTTCCACAAACGCCCGCCAGTACCGGCGCCTTGCGAACGATGGGCAATACTTCGCGGGCCATTTCCAGGACAATCGCGTTGGCGTCTCCGTAAGGCATGAGACCTGCCAACGATCCTCGTCCAGCCATGCGGTAACGGCCGGAATTGTAGATTATGATGAGGTCCGCTCCCGCAGCTTCGGCGCACTTGGCAGAAATCCCTGTGCCCGCACCCGCACCAATGATGGCGGTGCCCCCTGCGTAATTCTCTCGCCATAGCTTCAGACAAGCCGCTCGGTCCATCGTCGCGCTACTCCCACAGTCAGCCTGGATCACAATCACTATAAAACGCTGAGGACCCTCTCGATAAGAGCATTTTCGGCCGGCCGCGATCAGATTGCATTTCAGAGAGCACTGCTGCCCAGAAGCTATGCTCGCACCAGCATAGGACGTGTGCACCTTGAGACCGCCATTTTAGCCCATACGCGGCTTCCCGACGAGCACATCGTCTTCGATTCGCTCCTAGACAGGCGAACGAGCCTTTGCCCAGAACTCGACGGTTGACGGTCCAACAGTCCAAATCACAGGACCCTAGCTAACATCTCGTTATTTGTTTCTTGCCTCGACGAGCGCATTGCCGATTGCGCGTTTGTCGACATTCTATTTCGTAGAAATCAAATCACACGAGTTCACGCCGCGAATCGTCCGTCTGGTGCGTGGCAGGTAGAGATCCTGCAAAGGTGTTTTCCTGTGGGCTGTATCGACTGATTCCCGCTGTCCAACCCTCTGGATGACAACCAGCATCTCCGGAGGTTTGATCTCACGGACCTACCGAACATGGTTCGGGCTGGCGTCCCTGAGCGCGTAGCCATGACCATCAGCGGCCACGAAACCCGGTCAGTTTTCGACCGGTACAACATCGTGGTCAAAGCCGATCTGAGGGAAGCCATGCAGCGCACCCAGAGCTATCTGAAGGAAGGCCGACAGCAAGCGAACCGCCCCGCAATCGCTCCGATGCGGGCTGCGCAAAAGTAGCTCTTCCGCAGAATTCGGACAATTGACGGACATTGAATCCAAAATGAGAAGGGCCGCTCACGGGCGGCCTCTTCTATCTTCTTTGCAATGGATTGCTTAACTGGTGGCGGGGGACGGGATCGAACCGTCGACCTTGGGGTTATGAATCCCACGCTCTAACCATCTGAGCTACCCCGCCGGAAAAGCACCACAAAGGCGCGCCAAAGGACGCTAGCCCGCAAGAGGCGGGCCCTGCATCCGCACACCATCCCCACCCTCGATGATACGGGGGCATGGATGCGCGGTCAAACGCCGCCATGGGCCTTCTGGCCGTCGGAAAGCCTCCTGGATGGATCCGCAGCCTGTTCCTGTAAACTCGGCTGCATGAGCACGTTCCGCATCGCCGGCATCATTCCGGCGCGTCTGGCTTCCACCCGCCTCAGCCGCAAGGTCCTGCGCCCCATCGCCGGCCGGCCCATGGTGGAGTGGGTGTGGCGCGCGGCGCAATCGAGCGGCCTCATGGACCCAGTGGTGGTGGCCACCGATTCCCAGGAGGTGGCCTCGGTGTGTCGCGAGCGGGGAATCCCGGCTGCCATGACTTCGGCCGATTGCGCTAGCGGTTCCGACCGCGTGCGCGAAGTGGCACGCCAGATCCAAGCCGACATTTACGTGAACATTCAGGGCGACGAGCCGACCCTCACCCCCGATTTCTTCCCCCCGCTGCTCAGGCTCTTTGAGCGGCCGGAGGTTGAGGTTTCCACGCTGGCCGTTCTCTGTCCGCCCCACGAGTTCGCAAACCCCAATGCCGTGAAGGTGGTCACGGCTCTCGACGGCCGCGCTCTCTACTTCTCGCGTGCAACGATTCCCTTCGACCGTGACGACACCGGTTTCATCGGCTACCGCAAGCATCTGGGGATCTACGCCTACCGCAAGGCAGCGCTGGAGCGGTTCGCCGCGCTCAAGCCCTCGCCGCTGGAAACGTTGGAGCGCCTCGAGCAACTGCGCCTGCTCGAAAACGGCATTGCCATTTATGTGGCCGATGCGCCGCGCGACACCATCGGCGTGGATACCGAAGAAGACCTGGCCAAGGCTGAAAACCAACTCCTGGTTGTGTCTCCCAAACCGCTTCCTTGTTGA
>JAKABE010000296.1 GCA_021801945.1 Acidobacteriota bacterium | reverse complement strand
TCATAGCCGGCGAGATCGTTGATATAGACTTCCTTCATTCTGCCCGCAAGCATACAACGACAGGGACCATGGAACCAAGAAATGAGGGAACGGGGTCCGTGGAACAAGGGGCCAACGGAAGCGGGGAACCAACTCTGCTTGCACCGCAAAAGAATCGGGCCCGGGATCGCATCCCGGGCCCGATGGTGCTCACTCGCAGCCTGATTACTGTTGCGGTGCCTGCGAACCGCTGTCCGGAGCGGGTGCGCCCGGCTCCTGCGGCGCCGGCGTCATCTGCAGCGGCTGCTTGTCTTCCGGCTTCTTCTTTTCCTGGGACAGGCGGGTCTTGGGGCCGGCGGTCGTAGGCGCCTTCTTCTTCTTCTTGGCGCTGGTATCGCCGTTCAGGCCCAGGGGAGCCGACTGCAGTTGGCGGTTTGCCACTTCCGCAGCATCCGGCGGAGCCGGTGCAAAGCTATTGACCGCCGGCTTCTTTTTCTTCGTCTTCTCTTTGTCTTTGTGCTTTCTCTCGGTCCGGGCGACATCGCTGAAGCGCGTCTTGCGGGTGGTCGCCCGCGGTTCAAGCGGGTTCACCACCGGCTCGTCGGCCGCGGTCTCCGGTAACGCGCCGGCGTCCACCGTATTCGTAGCAGCGTTTTCCGCGGTGGGCAGGGTAGCGCGCGGCGCCTGGCCGTAGCGGATCTTCTCCTTCCTGCCCGGCCGCTCAGAAGCCTTGTCTTTGGCTTTGCTTTCCTTCTTGCGGTCGACGGCCGGTTCCATCGGGCCAGACTTTTGCCGGAAACCACGCCCCGACTCGCGGTAGCGGGTGCGCTCCACCTTTGCCTTTTTCTTGGGGGCGGGCGGCACGTAGGCGCTGAAGATCGGCTTGGTTTCGTTGGGACTGGCGCCGGTGTCCTCGTAGCCCGGCGCGATGTCGATGAAGGCCTCGGTGCGCATCCTGGTCAGATACGCGCGGATCGCAGGCTCCATCTGGCTCATGTAGAGAGCCTCTTCCACCTGTTGCTGCACCTGGTCGAACGGCTGCACGCCGCCGGGCGTGTGCTGCGTGACCTTCAGGATGATCCAGCCCTGGCGGGTGCGAATGGGTTGCGTCCACTGGCCCGCTTTCAAGTCGAAAGTCTGGTCTTCCAGCACCTTGGCCAGCGCGCCCCGGCGGAACTGGCCTAGATCGCCGCCCGAGCCCGCCGTAGGGCCGTCGCTGAAGCTGCGCGCCAGTTGCGCAAAGTCGCCGCCCGCGTTCAGACGCGCCTCAATGTCCTCGGCCTTGGCCTTGGCCGCCGCCACCTTGGCCGGGTCGTCGGCACCGTCTGCATCGGACTTTCCCGTGGAGATCAGGATTTCGCTCAGGTGCTCGCTCTCCGGCTGCATGTAATCCTGCAGGTGCTGTTCGTAGTACTGCCTCGCCTCACCGGGGGTGATCTGGATGTGCGCGCCCACTTCCTGGCGCATCACGTCCTGGGTGACGATCTGGTTGCGGATGTTCTGCTTGAAATCCTCAAAGGAGACGCCTTGCTGCTGGGCCGCCTTCTCCAGGTCCTCCATCGAGGCCAGGTGGTACTGCTGGCGGATGTCGTCGAGGCGCTTGATCAACTCGGTGTCGCCGGTGATGCCCAACTGCTTGCCTTTGGAGAGCCAGAGCTGCTGATCGATGAGGCTGCGCAGCAGGTTGTGGCGGTCGTCGGCCATCTGCTGCATGGTGTCGCCGCGCTGGCGGTCCTCCTGCTCCAGGTCGGCCAGCGCCCGGTTGTAGTCCGAGCTGGTGATGATCTGGTCGTTGACCCGGGCAATGATGGCCTCGACGGTGGTGCCTCCGTAGGGGCTTTGGGGCTCATTCGGAAGCTGTTGCGCCGCGGCGGTCAAGGTGAGCAGCGAGGCGCCGAAGGCGAGGGCGGCGGTTAAACGTAGAAATCTCGGGATCATAGGCTTGGCAAGGGCGACGAATCACCACTGATGCATAGACGCCATTGTAAATGGCAGGCGAGCCGGAATGCGATTCCGGCGGGTCTTTTCCTCCCCCGCCGGCTGCGTCGATTGCGGCCGATTGACAGAACCGCAAGCATGGCCGAAGTCGCGATTATGAAGCGCCGCGCAGGCGCAACGTTGATTCGCCCCGCGCTTCAGCGTGGGATTCGGGGGCCAGAACAATCGGCCCCGCAGGACGGCGCACACTCCCCAAAGCTGCCAACGCGCCGTTCTTGCCATTGCCCCGGGGCTACCGGAAGGGCGTGGAGAGCGTCTATTCTTCCGGTGCTATACTTTAGCCCAAGACAGCTCTGCGGTTGCTGCAGGGCGGTTTCCAGGTGAGTCGAGGCCTTGCCGCTACCAGGGCAAGGTCAAATTTTTATCGGCCTCTCTCCGCCCCGGACTGCTGCCGGGATCCCGGGAAAGGCTCTGGAAGTCTCCCCCGCAATCGCATCCGTCTGGAGGTTCGTCCGTTTATGACGCCCAGCGCACGCCGCGCTCTCTTCTCCCTGGTTCTGTTTTTCGCCGTCTGTGCCGTGGCCGGCACCATCCTGCAGCGCCAGGTGGGTGCGCAATCGTCGGCGGACGAGAGCCAGCTCCGCGACAGCCTGAAACAGTTCACGGACGTGTACTCCATCGTGGAACAGAACTACGCCGAGCCGATCGCCGGCGACAAGGCGCAGGCGGCCATCTTCGACGGAGCCATTCCCAGCATGCTGCGCACGCTCGACCCGCACTCGAACTTCTACGATCCCAAGGAATACGCGCGGCTGCGCGAGGATCAGCGCGGGCGCTACTACGGCGTGGGCATGGTGATCCAGCAGCAGAACAACAAGGTGTACGTGGTTACGCCCTATGAGGGCACGCCGTCGTACCGCGCCGGCATTCACCCGGGCGACGTAATTTCCGCCGTGGACGGCAAGAGCACCGACAGTTGGTCGAGCGACCAGGTGGCTAAAGCGCTCAAAGGGCCCAAGGGCACGCACGTGCAGGTGACGATGACGCGCTACGGGGTGGAAAAGCCGCTGGTGTTCGACCTGATCCGCGACGAGATTCCGCACCCCTCGGTGGATCTGAAGTACGAGATCCGGCCGGGCGTCGGCTATATCCACCTGACGCAGTTCCAGGAGACGACGGGCGAAGAGGTGTCCAACGCCATTGCCGGGTTCGGCAACCTGAAGGGGCTGGTTCTGGATCTGCGCGGCAACCCGGGCGGCCTGCTGAGCCAGGCGGTGGATGTGTGCGACCACCTGCTGGCCAAGGGCCAGACCATTGTTTCCCAGCGCGGGCGCGCGTACCCAGACCAGAACTACGTGGCGACGCACGGCAATGGCGGCCACACCTTCCCCATCGTGGTGGTGGTGAACCGCAACACGGCTTCGGCGGCGGAGATTGTTTCCGGCGCGCTCCAGGACCACGACCGGGCGCTGATCGTGGGCGAGACCACCTTCGGCAAGGGCCTGGTGCAGACGGTCTACAACCTGAGCGAAAACACCGGGCTGGCGCTGACCACTTATCACTACTACACGCCTTCGGGGCGGCTCATCCAGCGCAACTATAACGGCGTGTCGCTCTACGACTACTACTACAACCATGCCGGCGCCCTGGCCGCGAACTCCTCCAACCGCGAGGTGAAGCTCACCGACTCCGGCCGGACCGTCTACGGCGGCGGCGGCATCACGCCCGACGAGAAGATCGTGGAGCCCAAGAACAACCGCTTTCAGGACGAGCTGGTGTACAAGGACGTGTTCTTCCACTTTGCCCCGAGGTGGGTGGCAACGCACACCGTGGACAAGAACTTCGAGGTGGACGGCGCGGTGATGAGCGCGTTTGAGAAGTACCTGACGGAGAAGGGCGTTCCGTGGACCCCGGCCGGCATCGATGGCGTGTCGGACTGGATCAAGGTACACATCAAGCAGGAAATTGTCACCATCCAGTTCGGCCAGGTGCAGGGCCTGCGGGTGATCGCCAACTGGGATCCGGAACTCGAAAAGGCGCTGACCTACATGCCCGAGGCGGAGGCGCTGGAGACGCGCGCGCAGAAGGTGATGGCGGAGAAGGCCGATGCGCGCAACCCGGCCAGCCAGGCGCAGGCCCAGCAGTAGCACGGCTGGAAATGGGGCGGCTGCAAACCCGTAAGCCCTCGGGTGAAGCAAGCGATCGGATGAACCTGAACCGGGTCTGAGAGAGAGTCTCAGGCCCGGTTCATTTTTTCGGGTCTTTTGGAGTTGCGCGGCGCTTTGGGGTTGCGGCCGGTGGCACTCGAGCAGCCTGACCGCTCGCGGGGTGGAAAGCACGGAGACCACTGACCCTAACGGGCCGGAAGTGAATCACCACTTACGGTCCCCTGTACGATGAGGCAATAGCCTACGACGGCCTGAGCGGTAACTTCATTCACAAGGTCATCAACCACTCGCAAGAGTACGTGCGCGGCCAGGTTCACACTCAGGGAATTGAGAAATTCTGGAGCCTCTTGAAACGCACTCTGCGCGGCGCCTACGTTGCAGTCGAGCCTTCCATTTGGACGCCTATTTAGATGAACAGGTCTACCGCTACAATAACCGAGCAACCGCAGACAATCCGCTCAATGACGCGGATCGCTTCGCGCTGGCAGTATCGCAGATTCAGGGCAAGAGATTGACCTATGCAGAACTGACCGGCAAGGTGGGAGAAACGCCGTTCTAGGGTTGGCTGACTCGCCAGAGACGCGGGAAGCGGCTTTAGGCGTTCGCTTCTCACGCTTATCCTCTTCGATTTCGATGCGCCGCGTGATTTCGACTTTCTGCACCGTGAGAACCTAGCCGAGCAGATTCTCGAATGCCCTGTACTCAGGAGACTGAGGTTTCTTCTTCATATTCCACTCCTTGATGCCCTATTATGG
>JAKABE010000295.1 GCA_021801945.1 Acidobacteriota bacterium | reverse complement strand
AAGCCAAAGATGCCTAAAAGCACCATCAGGGTGCCCAGAGCGCCGGGAACGATGGTGCCAGGGGCATTGAACTCGAGATAGATGAGCAAGGCGCCAGCCACCAGGAATAGCAGAGCGATATTGGGATCGACGAGCCAGCCAAGCAATTCGTCGCGCAGGGAACGGTGAAAGAGCTGAACACGCGCGCCAGCCAGGTTCAGCGTCATCTTCGCGCCGTCGATGCGCGTGATCTGGTAACCATTCAGTTCGTTGAGGAGTTGCGCGTCGCTATTGGCGACGAAATCGATGAGGTTCGCTTTCAGAGCCTCCTCGGCAGTGTAGGAGTGGGAGGAAGCGACGGCCTCGGCAGCGGCCTGGGCGTTGCGGCCGCGCCGGGTGACATAGGAGCGCAAGAAGGCCTGGGCGTCGTTTTGGATCTTCTGCATCTCGGTGGTGCCGGGTTTGCCAAACTCGAAGACGACGTGGGCAGCGCCGGCCTCCGTGCCCGGCGCCATAGCGGCTACGTCGGCCGATTCAAGGATGAAGAAGCCGGCCGAGCCGGCGCGTGCACCCGAGGGCGCCACATAAACGATGACGGGAACGCGCGAGCGCAAGATGGCGCCTACCATCGCGCGCATGGACTCGACGAGACCACCCGGCGTATCCATTTCCACCAGCAGAGCCTGCGCGCCGTCGGTGTTTGCCTTGGTGATCGCTTGTTCGAGTTCGGAGGCGCTGACGGGCTGAATGGTGTCGTGGAGGATGAACTTATCCACCAATGGTTGTTGGGCCGAGGCCGAAGCGGCCGCCATACAAACCACGATTCCCAACATCGCAACCAGACCCGCCTTGGCTGCGAACCTACATGGGCGCTGACGCATGGCTTGCTCCTTCAGGATCGCTGTTGCTGTCCTACTTCTGGCCCTGCTTGACCACAATCTGCCGGCTGAGTTCCTGCGCTTCCTGGTTTGTGGGATCAAGCTTCAGGGCTTGATTCGCTTCCGTGCTTGCCTGGCTGAGACGGTTCGCCGCTAGGTCCAACCGGGCCATCACGAGATAAGCCTCGGCGGAGGGCGTCAGCTGGAGGGCTCTCTCAGCCTGTCTTCGGGCTTCGGCCGCATCCCCAGCCCGTTCACGGACCTCGGCCAAGCCGGCATGTGCTTCGGCGAAGTCGGGATCGGCCGCTACGGCGGACTGATAGAGCCGCTCAGCCTCGAGCAGCAGACCACGGTCCAGATAGCCTTTGGCCTGGGCGGAGAGCTTGCGCGCCTGCTCGCCTGGCGGGAGCTTGGCTAGGCGTGCGGCGTCCATCTCGTTAAGCATCTGGGCTGCCTGGCGGAAAGCGGTAGCATCAAAGGTTGGCACGACCCGTTCCTGGGGATCGGCAGCGGTTTGGCTGTCCGCCGTGTCGGCAGATTTGCTGTCGGCCAGGCTCCCCGGTGCGGCATCCGGCTGCGCGGTTGACGGCAAGGCCGACTGTGCCACGGGTTGCATGACAGGCCCCTTCCACTCCTCTTCGAGCGACTGGGCCTCCGCATCGCCGGGGTGGAGTTTGAGACACTGCGCCAGCTCGTTTAGCGCCGCCACGGAATTACCCTGGCGCTTAAGGCTCAGAGCTAAATTGAAATGATAAGCGGCGTTGTCGGGGTCGTCGGCTGCGGCCTGAACAAAGAACGTGGTGGCATCGTGGCCCTGGCGGCTGACGGCCACACCCTCGTTGTTGAGGACCTCGGCCAGGGGGAGAACGCGGGCAACGGCCGCAAAGGCTTGCTGGGACAGGGGATAATTGCCGGCATATAGCAAGGAGAGACCGCGGTAGAATCCCGCCTCCAACCCGTCAGGGCCGCTCGAATCCACGTTGGCGAAGGCTGCGGCGGCCTTTTGGTATTCCTGGCTGTTGTACTCTTCCCGGCCCAAGGCCATCCAGGCAGGACTGTAGCTGGGCATGAGCTTTACAGCTAGATTCAAGTGCCGGAGGCTCTCCGTGTGATCGGGTTCGGTGATGCCTCGAATGTACTGCTCGAATCCATCCACGCGTAGGTTCCTGCCGGAGGCGATGAAGGTTGCCTCGGCCACGTTGAGATTCGGATCGAGCCGGCGCGTGAGTTTCCAGGCCAACGAGTCGAAAATGGCGATCAGGTCGCTCAACTTGCCGCTCATGGTGATGGACTGGGTCATGCGCAATTGGGGTACATCGATCAACTGCGCTTGTGTGATCAGATCGCCGGCGTTGGTCCTGAAACTGCCCACGATGATGGAGTCTGCGTCTAGGGTCATGGCCAGCTTGAGGGCGCTGGCCCGGGACGGTTGAAATCCCTCCGGCAGTCCCAGATGATCGAGGGCATAGATCCTGTCTTCGCGGGTGAGGGCCTGAAAGCCCGCGGAACGAAAGCGGCTGCTGAGAAGCTCCGTCGCAGCCTCGCCAATCCAATCCAGACTCGGATCGCCGCTCTGGTTGTCGAAGGGCAGAACGAGCAAAATGCGAGCGCGGTTGGCGGTGCGGTCCGGCGTCGGGCGGGCAGGCGTCTGCGCCGAGGCCCAGACCGTGCCCATCAGGACGGCGAAGACCGTGAAAACCGCACCTGCAGCGCGACGATGGAGGCGCCGCGCAGGGGATGAGGGTGGCGTTGGCACAACACTGTGATTATAGGCTTTTGCGGCTTGCGGCGGGGCAGCAAGCCGTCCCGCAAACCAGAGCAATTGCGGAATTTCCATGCTTCTTGCGGGCTTCCGGGACACGCGTTTGCCTCAGAGACGATCCCTCCGGCGAAATTTCTACGTCTGTCGACGGACGGAAGCCGCCGCCGTTGGTCTTAACGTATTCCTTATTTTTTCTTCGCTACCATGTCACTATGGGGGTGGTGAGTTGTTTGAAAGGGAGGTTCAACCCGATTTGGCGGGCGCTGATTGAGGTGGCCTTCATCATCTTTCTCTTCTATTCGAACCTGTTGATGGGCGAATTCAGATCCGTGAACAGCAAAGGCAAGACTCTGGCCTTCGCGCTGCACGATATTCTCACCAAAGAAAATTTCCTGATTGCGCTGCTTTCAGCTGTCGTTGGTTATCTCATCTTTGAATTCCTGCGCAAATTGCTTTAGCCGGGCACGAAGCGAACGCCTGAATCCTCAGCGTTTGGCGGCACGAGGCATTTCCATCTTGTTCATCCGCGCTTCCGTAGGGTGATTGAAGCGGATAAGCGCAATCCACATGCCGTCGTCGTCCTCTCTCCACACCACCTTGCTGTGCAGTGCGCTGGCGATGGCGCGCGGCGTCATGTCGTGGTGCAAGCCGAAGTAACGCTCGTCGAGGGCCTCGCTGTACAAGCCGAGACCGAGCAGGATCGACGGCGGATCGTATTTGGTAGAGAAGACCAGAGCGGCAGAGTAGTCTTCCGGTTCACGGGCGGCGCGAGCGATCTGGGGAGCGGAAAAATTGTCGATGCGGCACACTTTCCAAGGATGCCGCACATAGCCTAGCTCGGGATGGGTCAGTTCATCGGTCATGGGCCAAGCGGTGAGCACGGTAGCGTCCGGAGCGTTCTGGCGCAGTTCGGCGATGCCGGCCAGGTGCATGCGGACCACGCGGGCATATTCCAAGTTATCTTCTGGCGCAAAACCGTAGGGCGGATTGATGAACAGCGCCATCACAAAGGCTGCGGCGGAAAACACTGCAACGCCCTGCCAGTAAGGAATCCTTCGGTAAAAGGTGGAAACCGCTACCAGAAGCACCAGCGGATACATGGGCAGGAGATAACGGTTAAGAAGCGCGCCGCCCAGGACGCTGAAGAGCAGGGCGTTGACTAAGAGCAGCAGAAAGATGCAGCGCAAAGCGTCTGGTGCAATCGCGGGCCGTTCCTGTCCATCGGCATCGGGACGGGGTTTGAGCAGGAAGGCCGCAAAAGTCATCAGCACCGGTACAAAGAGGTTCATGTGCGCGGTGAGATCGAAGATGCGATGACTGAATGCGACCAGAATGCGGAGCGGAACGAGCGTAGAGAGTGCGTTATACCGCACATAGCCGGGCGCGCCAAGGAGCGAACCGGTCTTGGCATAATGGTAGCCGTACCAGGCGGCCAGCGGCAGAACCGGGGCGAAGAGCCAGGCGGATTCGCGCCAGAACCGGGAGCGTGCCCCCGAACGATGCCGCAAGCCTTCCACCAGCCTGATCGCAGCCAACGTGACAGGAATGGCGATCGCCGTCTCCTTGCAGAGCGCCGCAGCGCCAAACCAGAGGGCGGCGGCGCGGGGCTGGCGGTCGCGGCGCGGCAGGGAATAGACCAATCCCCAAAGAGTGCAGGCGGCGGCGAAGATGTCGGCCTGGGCAAGCGTGCTCTGCGCGAACCAGATGGGGTAAAGTCCGGTCAGCAAAACGGTCCAGAAGGCAACTGAGGCGACGCCCGTCAGGCGCATGGCCAGCCGCCAGACGCCCAGCAGCCCCAAGGCGGCCACCATGAGCACAGCCTCACGGGTGACGGCTGGGTGAAAACCAGAGGCCTTCCACCACAGCGCCAGGTAAATGCTCGGCAGCGGCGGATGGGCGTTATTGAGCGTGCTGAAGGGAATGAGCGAACCGGTGCGGTAGAAATCCCAGGCTGCTGGGATGTAGTAGCCCCCCTCGTCCCAGTAGTAGGGGAGCCGCAGGAGCATGAAGTGGCTGGTGTAGAGCGCCACAAAGATCACTGGAAAGATCATCCAGAGCGGCAGCGGTGCATCCGGCCAAGGATTCAAGATTCTTTGTAGGCGCAAAGACTCGCTCCTTCACGCTGGCTGCTAGCCACTAGCTTATAGCTCCTTGCCCTTTGTTTTGAAATGGCAGCCACCGCGGTATCGAGCCGATGTCTACGGTTGAGCTGCAACGGCTAG
>JAKABE010000294.1 GCA_021801945.1 Acidobacteriota bacterium | reverse complement strand
ACGCCGGGCTTCTCCTCCTGCATCGTGGATGCACCCGATGTTCCCGCAGTCGAAGAAGCTTTTGTCTTGGCGGCGCCCGATGAGCCGCCGTGGCTTTGCGCACCCGCGCTCTTGCCGCTGCCCATGGTCACCGCATCCGGTGTATCCAGATTGGCGGTCTCGTTCAAGGGAGGCAACATCGCCGAACCATCTTTCATGCGCAGGTCGCTCATCGACAGGATGGCGGTGGGCGTGGGCGTCTCGGCAGTCTGCGCGACCGAGGCCGGTGGCAACTGCACCGGGCTGGTGCTTTTGGCTTCGATCGGCGTCGTTGTGCTGGGCAGGATGTGGAGCTTCTCCGTCGGCACGCGGCTCGACGCCAGATTCACATCCGCGAGATTGATCTCCGCATTGGGGGCATCCAGCGAGGGCCGCGCAACCGCCCTCGTGGGCGGCACAGGCCGGGGCGCCACCACAACCTTTGAAAGCGCCAGGCGCGGGCTCCACAAAACCACCTGCGGAACTGGGATATTCTCCGGCTGTACAAGCTGGACCGCGAGATCCGGCTGCAGCAGCGTTTGCGCGCCCTGGCGCGCATGCACCGCCACGTGCAGCATGGCAGCCGGCGGGTGCCCGGCGGAGGCAAGCGCCCGCGCAACCTGCTGCGCCGCCTCACGGGCTGCTCCCTTGGCGGGGCCCACTCGCGGGCGCTCGGCCATGTGTAGATCCAGCCGGCGCACCATGGAGCGGTCCGTCACCACGCGCGTGCTGACCGGCGCATACAAAATCCCCAACGCCACCAGCGTCACCATGACGGCATGAATCGCCGCGGAGGCAAGAAGAGTCACCGCGCGGCGGCTGGGATCAATCTGCTCGGTGAAGAGCGTAACCGTGGGAGAAGGTGAAATCAACGGCAAGCTCCTCCCTGTAACCGAATCTTGACTTCATTCTATCCATTCTTCAATCGCGGATTCCCAATCCAGACTCATAGCTCTTTTGATACCCCTTTTGGGTGATTGCCGAAAAGAGGTTCCAACAGGAGATGATAGTTGCGACTACACTGGAACCGCGCTCTCTTCTTGAATCCTCTTGTGTGTTGCGGATCGTCACGCTGCATCGGGGTCAAGCGCGTGCCAACCAGTAGAAAAGGCAAGCCGCGAGTACCGGTTAAGCTGCGGATCGGAAAATGAATCGAAGATTGACCACTATCCTTGCAATGTCCGGCTTGATTGCCGGAGCATGCGCATTTCTGGTCTACCGCATGATGGGGACGCGCCTTGCGGCCGCCAAGCCCCTGGCAACCACTTCGCTGGTGGCGGCCGCCCGGGACCTGAAGATCGGCGTCATGATTGCGCCTTCCGATCTCACCACCGTCTCCATCGCCGGCTCGGCCCCCAAAGGCGCCCTCACCAATCCCAAGGACGTAATCGGACGCGGCGTCGTTTCGGCCATCTACCAGGGGGAACCGATCCTGGACGACCGCCTCGCGCCCAAAGGCTCCGGCGGCGGGCTGGCAGCCACCATTCCCCAGGGCATGCGCGCCTGCGCCGTCAAAGTGGATGAAGTGGTCGGCGTCGCCGGCTTTGTCACCCCGGGCATGCGCGTCGACGTCCTGGTCTCCGGCAATCCCCCGGGCACCCCGGGGGCCGATGGCACCATGACCAAGACGATCCTGCAGAACATCCAGGTGCTCTCCGCGGGCACCGATATTCAAAGGGACGCCGAAGGCAAGCCGCAGCAGGTGCAGGTCGTCAACCTGCTGGTGACGCCCGAGCAGGCGGAAAAATTGAGCTTGGCCAGCAATCAGTTGAAAATCCAGCTCGTGCTCAGGAACCCACTCGACACTCAGATCGCGCAGGTTCCCACCACCGCCATGAGCTCTATGTTTTCGGGCCAGAACATCGCGCCCGTTGCTGCACATCCCATTCCCCGGAATCGAAGGAAACCCGAACGGCCGGTGTATTCGGTCGTCGTCGTGAATGGATCCACCACCACGACGGAAAGATTTCCAGTTCCCGGGGGACAGCCTTGAAAGCCAGGTCGATTGCATTCGCAGCTTTGAGCGCGTGGATGGCGGCATGTCTGGGCGGAAACCTGCTCGCTCAGGATTCCACGAACGATCTCTCCGTGGCGGTGGGCAAAACCGTCCTGGTCGATACAACCCATCCGATTGCCCGCGTCTCCATAGGCCTCGGCAACGTGGCCATGGCCACCGCGGTCAGCCCCACCGAGGTGATGGTGAACGGCAGGGTTCCGGGAGAAACCAGCCTGATCATCTGGGATACCAAGGGCGGCCGCCAGTTCTTTAACGTCTCCGTGCATTCCAGCGATGCCGGTCAAAATGAAACCCTGGAAGGCGTTCGCCGCGAGCTTCACATGGAACTGCCGCAGCAGCCCGTCCGCGTGAGCATGGCAGGCGGCAGCGTCTTCCTGCGCGGCACCGTGAATGACCTCACCAGCTCCGACCGCGCCGTCAAAATTGCGTCCACGGCCGGAAAAGTGGTGAACCTGCTCGACGTGCGCGTGCCCGAATCCAAGCCGCAGATTCTGCTCAAGGTGCGTTTTGCCAGCGTCGATCGCCAGTTGGAAACCCAGCTCGGCATCAACTTTTTCGATCTCGGCCTCGGCAATGCCGTCGGCGGCATCACCACCGGGCAATTCAGCCCGCCCGCCATCTCCGGCGCCGGAGTCGCCACCGCCGGCACGCAAGGCGTCGCCACAGCCGCGGGGTCGGCGTCCTTTGTCAATGAACTCAACCTGCTGGGGTTCTTCCCGGGCCTGAAGTCCGGTGCGGCCCTGCAGGCGTTGGAGACTCAGGGACTGGTGCAACTGCTGGCGGAGCCCAATCTGCTGGCCAGCGACGGCAAGGAAGCCAGCTTCCTGGCCGGCGGCGAGTTCCCTTACCCGGTTGTGCAAGGCACTTCGAGCGGCTCGGCGGCCGTAACCATCGAGTTCAAGGACTACGGCATCCGCCTGAACTTCATCCCCACCGTCACCCCGCGGGGCACCATCCGCCTCCAGGTTGCACCCGAAGTCAGCGCGCTGGATTATACGAACGAGGTGCAGATCTCCGGCTTCACCGTTCCGGGCATCACCACCCGCAACGTCAATACCGAAGTCGAACTCAAGAACAGACAGAGCTTCGTCATTGGCGGCCTGCTCGACAACAGCATCTCCCAGACCTTTGAGAAGATTCCTTTCCTCGGCGACATCCCCATCCTGGGCAAGTTCTTCCAGTCCATCCAGCGCACCAAGAACAACAGCGAACTGATTGTCATCGTGACCCCGGAGATCGTGCCGCCCATCCCCGCTGGCGCGCCTCTGCCGCAGCTCCATTACCCAATTCCCTACCTGCCGCCCAACTCCAAAATCCCCATGCACACGCCCGACAATACAGCCGTCGCTCAGCCACCCTCTCCGCCGACCATTCCAGTCGAGAAGCTGATTGACAGCATGAAGCCGGAGCAGCCGCTGATTATTCCCAGCACCAGCGGCACTTTTGGCAGTGGGGGAACATCCTTTGGGGGATCGGCTTCGGGCGCCTCCGCTCCACAGCAATGAGCAATGCCTCTATACGCCGGAGCGAGCGCATGAACCTTCCGGCCTGGCTCGCCCGGCTCTCCCGGATTGCTGCAGAAGCGAGTCTCCCTCGATATTTCGAGGTCCGCAACGTGACGCGCGGCACCACGCTGGCTACCCGGCTTCGGGTTGCCGGCTCGGGCTCAACCCGCCGCAAGGGCCTGCTCGGCCGCGAACGGCTGGCGCCCGGCGAGGGCTTGTGGATTGTGCCCTGCGAATCGGTGCACACCTTCTTCATGCGCTTTCCCATCGATCTCGTTTATCTCGATCGGAAGAACCGTATCCGCAAGCTGCGCAGCGCCGTAGTCCCGTGGCGTCTGTCCGCATGTTTCACCGCGCATTCGATTCTCGAGTTGCCCGCCGGAGTCATCCAGGCCAGCCAGACCGGGCGCGGCGACGTCGTGGAGTTTTTGCCCGCGGAGGAAGCGGATCGCAACTCCTAGATTGTTGCGCGTCGAAAGCCGCTATAGGCTTTCGGCTACCGTCCTGCAAGCGCCGATCTCCTCATGCGTACTGCGCGCCCGTTGCCTTCCCGCCAGCCAATACCAGGCGCACCAGGCCGGCGCGGCCCACAGGTACAGCGGCGAAACCACTCGCGCCCACGGCAGTTCGGCGTCGAGCGCGACCACCAGCCCCGCCAGAACAATCAACATGGCGCGTTTGGGCGTCGAATAAGCCCGGTCCATGATGGCCGGAATCGCCAGGCCCTGGTCGTAGACGAAGCAATACGGCGCCGCCAGCAATGACACCAGCATCAGCGGACTGGCATGGTGCGTCCAGTCCCACGCGTGGCGCCGCTTCCAGAAGTAGTGCATTGCCCAGGGGCAGGCCAGCGCCGCGGGCAGATAGATCGTCCAGTGCTCATGGGGCCACAGCCAGTGCCGCAGCGCGTCCGCCAGGCAAGGAACGAATTCGCCCTCGACCACAGGCGAACGCATCAGGAGAAGGTAATCGAGCCATGCGTGCGGAGCGAGCACAAACGCGACAGCGCTGGTGGCGCTCACGGCCAGCACCGCGCCAGCCAGCACCTTCCAGGCGCGCGTAAACGCGATCCAGGCCAGCAGCGCGGCGCCGAATGGAAGAAACAGGTGCGGCTTGAGCGCGCACAACCACAGCGCCGCGCCGGCGGCGAAAGGGCGGGCGCTGTGGTAGCGCAGAAAAACCACCAGCCCCAGCAGCGCCAACAGCGATGTCTGGCCCATGGTGAGCGAGATCAGCGCCGGCGTGAAAGCGAGCGCCAGCCAGTGAACCAGATCCGGAGGCGAACCGTGCAGGCCGCGGACGATATGGACGGAGATCAACAAACTGCCGAGCAAAAGCAGC
>JAKABE010000293.1 GCA_021801945.1 Acidobacteriota bacterium | reverse complement strand
GTTACGTCGCTGGCGAAGTCCAGAGCCCACTCCTGGTTGGGCGCCGTCAACACAGGCCGCGGTTGGATCGCCCGCCGCAGATGCTTGGTATCCGTCAGAGCAACACACCTTTTCTTGAGGGGCGGCTGGGTGATTTGCTGGGGACATGAGCGAAACGGGAGCAGTGGAGTTTGTGCGCCGGCGGCGCAGCCGGGCCGAGGCAGAGGAATTAGTTCGCGAGTTTGAAGCCAGCGGGCTGAGGCGGCAGGTTTTCTGTGCCGGTCGAGGGTTGAGCGTTGCGGCTTTGGATAAGTACCGCCGGCAGGTCGCCGCGGCGACTCGGGGAGCAATGAGCAGTGAAGGTCGGCTGGTGGCGGTGGAAGTAATGCCGGGCAACTCGGCGAGGAAGGTCAGCACCGCCTTGTGCGTCGAGTTGGCGAACGGTCGCCGGATCGGCGTGGGCAGTGGATTCGATGCGGCGACGCTGGAACGCTTGCTTGCCGTGCTGGAGCGAGCGTAGGCGATGTTCGGATTTGGGCCGGCAACGCGGATTTACGTGGCGACCGGGGCGACTGACATGAGGAAAAGTTTCAACGGTCTCTACGGTCTGGTGCGCGACAGACTGGGCTGCGATCCCACGAGCGGCCATGTTTTCTTATTCACGAATGCGCGGCGCAACCGCCTAAAATTTTTGGTTTATGACGGGAGCGGGCTTTGGGTGGCGGCGAAAAAGTTGGACGGGGGAAGATTTCGCTGGCCGGAGAGCAACACCACGGCGACTAAGGTTGTGTTGAGCCAGGAGGAACTAACGCTGCTGGTGGGCGGCATTGATCTGGTCGAAACGCGGCCGAGGAAGTGGCATCGCAAGCCATTGCTGGAAGTATCAAGAGAGTCACTGAAAACCGCATAAACACTGTATATTTCGCATACTTATCCACGGAATAGTTTGTTATGAAAGAAGCATCGTGAGTGCACCTCTCCAGCCGACGCTTCCTCCGCACTCAGAGGCCTTTCTCGCCGAGATCAACGCCCAACTGAAACAGCAACTGGAGGCGAAGACGCGCGAGCTGGAATACGCGCAGATGAAGATCAGGGTGCTGGAAGAGCATCTGCGCATGCGCCGGATCGCCAGGTACGGACCGGGCAGCGAGAAATTAAGCAATCTCCAGTTGCAGTTGCTGGAAGAAGAGCCTGGCGTCACCAGCGAAGAAGTTCAGGCCGAGAGCCAACGGGAAGCGTTGCCGAAGCCGGATGAGAAGAAGCGGCAGCGGCGCGCGCACCCCGGCCGGCAGACACTTCCTGCCCACCTGCCCCGCGTGGAAAAGATCATCGCTTGTACTGCCGACCAGTGCGTGTGCGACAAGTGCGGCCTGGAAACCAGAGTGATCGGCTACGACGAGAGCGAGGTGCTCTGTGTGAAGCCGGCCGAATACTTCGTTGAAGTCATCAAGCGCGAAAAGCGGGCCTGCGGGCAGTGCGAGGAGCAGGGCGTGGCCATGGCGCCGCTACCCAAGCGGATCATCGACAAGAGCCTGGTCTCGGACCGGATCATCGTCGACACGATTGTGAACAAATACACGGCGCATCTGCCCTTGTATCGGCAGAGCGCACTGCTGGAGCGCGATTGCGGCATCGAGATCACACGGGCGACGATGTGCGGCTGGGTGATGGCGGTGGGCGAGATGCTCTCCCCGGTGGTCGGCGCCATGCGCAAGGAACTGCTGGCCAGCCGTTACATCCAGGCCGACGAAACCCCGGTCGATGTGCAGACGCATGATAAGCGTGGCAAAAATCATCAAGCTTATCTATGGCAGTACGGCACGCCGGGCGGCGGCGTGGTCTTCGATTTCCGCATGAACCGCGGGCGCGAAGGGCCGAAGCAGTTTTTGGGCGCCTTCGCGGGGATTCTCCAGTCCGACGACTACATCGCCTATGAACGCGGCCTGGGCGGTCAGGGCATGGTGCACGCCTGCTGCTGGAGCCACGCGCGAAGGCATTTTGTAGACGCGGTCAAGCTCAACAAGCAGGATGCCGGCTCGATTCGTGCCGTTGAGCTGATGGACAAGTTGTTTTTAATCGACGCCCAGGCGCGCGAGGAAAAGATGGATCACACCGCACGTCATCTTTTGCGCCAGGAAAAAGCGCCGCCTGTACTCAACGAAATTCGCAAGCACATCCTGGCCACGCGCCAAACCGTGCTGCCCGGCAGCAAGCCGGTCAGGCATGCAAATATACGCTGACACTCTGGGAAAAGCTGACGCGTTTCCTCGAGCACCCCGAACTGGAGTTGTCGAACAATCTCGCCGAGAATTCAATGAGACCGGTGGCCCTGGGCAGATCCAACTGGATCCATATCGGCAGCCCACAGGCTGGACCACGCGTTGCCGCCATCTTGTCCGTCATCGAAAGCTGCCGCCGGCTCAACATCCGGGTACGTGACTACCTAACCCAAATCCTGCCCGGCCTCGGCGACACGCCCATGCAGCGCGTCGCCGAACTCACGCCTACTGCCTGGGCGGCCAAAACGCAATCCTGAAAAACTTCTCTCATCCCACTTGCCCCGCCGTCAACCGTGTACTTGGCTGGACGGATACTCTACATCGGCTCAGTTACTAAATTGGGTCAGCCTCTAAATCCAGGCAGTTTCTAAATCCCGCTGACAGTTGAGGATTGGATGCTTCTGCTCAGGCAGTTCTGAGGAGCAGGAGTGAGCCCGTCCCGTCGTTGTCTTTATTGCCAAGGCTTGTTCTTTCCATCGATGTATCGTCCGCAACAAGTGATTTGCAGCCAGCCTGCGTGTCAACGCCGGCGGAAGCGAGAGTACCACCGTCGCAAGCTGGAGACGGACGCCGTGTACCGGCAGGTGGTGCGCGACAGCCAGAGGCAGTGGTGGGCCGAGCACGGGGATTATCAGAAGCAACGCCGTCAGCGGCGGCCGGAATTGGTGAAGAAGAACCGGGAACAGCAGCGGGGGCGAGACCGGAAGCGGCGCTTGGCGCATCTTGTCAGGAACAACGTAGCTTTGGACCTAAAACGTTCGGCAGCAGAGGTTTGGCTGCTGGGGCCCCGGCTGAGCGATCTTGACAGGAACAACCTGGCTTCGGCGCAAGTGTTGATTGTTCAACCGCCTGGCCAGAGCACGGCAGCCGGTGTGGGTTCTTGACAGGAACAACCCTATGGCGGGACGGCGAGCTGTCCACTATACCGGTCATCAGAGCGATGCCCACGGTCGAGCAAATCAACGAATTTCATCGGTTGCACTGGGTCGAGCGCTGGTCGTTGCGCCGGATCGCGCGGCATCTGCACATCGGCCGCCGCACGTTGGCGAAGTACCTGAACACGCCGGCCGCGCGGCCGGCGCCGCGGCAGCGGACCAGTAAGCTGGACTCCTTCAAGCCGGCCATCGCCGATCTACTGGCCGAGGACGCGGAGGCCAGTGCGGTAGTGATCGCCGAGAGGCTCCGCGCGCTGGGCTTCGATGGCGGCCTGAGCATCCTCAAGGAGTATCTGCACGCGGCGCGTGGCCAGCTTCATGCGCGGCGGGCTTATGTGCGCATGGAGCCGGCAGCGGGCGAGCGTTTCGAGATCGACTGGGGTCACTTCGGCGCGCTCGACTACCAGGGGGATGCGCGCAAGCTCTATGCCTTCTGCCTGGTCGAATGTCACAGCCGCAGGCTGTATGTGGAGTTCACGCACAGCCAGAGTTTCGAGACCTTCGTGCGCTGTCATGTTCATGCCTTTCGGTTCATGGGCTGATTAGATAACCGTGTCGGCTCCGGTCGTCCGGGTAAACTTGGTTTGCTCAACGAACCAAGGCTCGGAAGAGAGGAGCCGAGCACATGAAGATTGTAGGGTGTGATTTGCATACGCGCTACCAGCAGATAGCGATGCTGGATGAGGAGACAGGCGAGTTGGTTGAACGTCGCCTGGAACATGGCAACGGAGAGGCGAAGGAGTTTTATGCTCATCTATCGGGGCCGGTGCGGGTGGGAATCGAAGCCACCGGACACACGCGCTGGTTCGAGCAATTGCTAGCACAACTGGGGCACGATTTGTGGATCGGAGACGCGGCACGCATCCGCGCGGCCGAAGTGCGCAAGCAGAAGACCGATGCGCGCGACGCGGCGCTGCTGCTGGATTTGCTGCTAAGCGGGCGGTTTCCGCGACTGTGGCGGCCGGCATCGCAAGAGCGCGATCTGCGGCATCTGTTGTGGCATCGGCAGAAGCTGGTGTGGATGCGCAACGCAATCGGCAATCAACTGCATGCCCTGGCCATGGGAGAAGGTCTGTGCCGCAAGAAGCAGCTGTTTACCAGGAAGGGACGATGCGAACTGGAAGCTCTCCGGCTGGATAAGTGGGCCAGCAGGCAACGGCAAGAGTTGTTGCATATGCTCGATCAACTCGATGCTTCGCTGGCACAGTTCGACCAGGCGGTGAACGAGCAGGCCGCAGCCAACGTGGATGCGGTGCGGCTGATGACCCATCCCGGAGTAGGTCCGGTGACGTCGTTGGCGTTTGTGCTGATTGTTGGTCCGGTGACACGGTTTGAGCGCAGCAAACAATTGGTAAGTTATCTGGGGCTCAATCCGTGTGAGCATTCCTCTGGCGGGAAGCAAAAGCTGGGCGCGATTTCCAAACAAGGGAATCCGATGCTGCGCGGCCTGCTGGTGGAAGCGGGGCACACAGCAGCGCGCATGGATCCGGAATTACGGCAGGATTATCAACGGCTCCGGCTGCGTCGTGGCGGGAGCGTAGCGAAAGTCGCGATCGCCAGGAAACTGGCGGTACGGATGTACTGGATGCTGCGCCGGCAAGTGAATTACACGCAGCTGGTTCGCATGCAAGGCAGCTCGAGGGCCACCCTGGTGCAGCAGTAGATCACCGTTAGGCTGATTGGAGCGCCTTGCCT
>JAKABE010000292.1 GCA_021801945.1 Acidobacteriota bacterium | reverse complement strand
TGGGACGAAATCGCCCACTTGATCCAGTCCGTCTCCGCACAGGAATGCATGAACTACTTCACGGCTTGCGGATATGTAAGCACTTAAATCGAAAATGCTCTAGCCGCGCCTGCTGTGCCGTCTTTCTTCCACCGAGGCCCCGCGGACAGGTTTTCGTACGAGGGGCAGGAGACAATCCCTACACTGCACGCTGCTCGAAAGGTCAAATGCGAACTGGAAAGCGGCGCTGCAGCGTTTTCGATTCTGCTCTGTACGGAAGCCGAGCGGACAAGCGCGCCATTCCTTCAGAAATGCCCGCCCTGCACGACGTTGCGATGTCAATAAGTGAAACTAAACTCTCAATGAACCGTTACCTGGTACGTCGTGTCTTCGCCGCCCTGCTCCAATGCGCTTTCTGGCTGCGGCAATGGCTGACAAATGAGTTGAAGGCGAGTGCCAGTCGGTAAGGGCCAAATTTCCTGAAGGCACAGCATGATCGCTGACGGCATTCGGCCGCATTGCTCGGCAGCAAACAATCCTATTCGGCGGCAAGGAGAAATGTTGTTACGGCCGGCGGGACTACTGTACCTTTCCATGTGGCCGCAGACGGCGCAGATCGAGCGCGCACTGAACGGCGTTTTGCGCGCAGAGGCGCAAATTGTCTGAGGCTGCCCAGAACCACAGACGTGTAGCTTCGTCTCTGCCGCGCGGCATCTTCTCCGGCCGCAGGCGCACCAGCACGTTATTTTGCCCGGTGGCGGCCAGGTTCGAGGGCGAGTCTGTATCCTCGAGTACCAGTTCGACGTGACCTCCGCCCAGCACTTTTTCAAGAGCGTCCGTCTCCACCGGCCGCTCCAACTCCACTGCAATGGAAAACGCCTGGCCATGAAAGACGGGCGCGTGAATCACTTGCATGGCGAGCGCGGGCCCCCGCCCTGCGGTCAGCACGTCATAGTGTCGGCGAATCCGGTCCTCCGCAGCGCTCAGGCTGATGCTGGCGTCCTCGCCCAAACCGCTCAGCAGGTTGTAGGCCACCTGCGCGTCGTAGACTGCGCGCGGAAGCCCCTGAAAGCTCAACAGACTCACGGTCTGCTGGTGTAGCTCATCCATGGCGGCGCGGCCAAACTCACTGGCCGGCTCGATGACGGTGGCGGCGGCGAAGCGCACCGGAGCGGCTAGTTGCGCCCGTTCCATCAGCAAAGCCAATGCCACCGCCGCAGGATGGGCTGGAACGACCGCCGGCGTGAACAGGTCCACAGCCGCTGCTTCTTCACCCAACCAGGGGGCGCGCACCAGAACTCCAGCCTCCCGGTCAAGTGCGGCGGAGAGATCGAGCACCGTGGAACCGGCGCTCAATGCCTGGCGCCAATATTTGCGGGTCATTTCCTCCGCGCCGCAGAAGAAGGTAAAGTCTGCGTGTTCGAAGGCCTCATTGTGGACAGCCTGGATGAAGGTTGCCTCGTCCCCGACTTGGTCCAATTGGCCCTGGGCCTCCTCATCAAGCAAGACAAAATCCGCTGCCGCCAGCGCAGACTCCGCCAGCGCGTCCTTCAATTCTCGTCCAATGAGGGTTGAGGCCCCCACGATCGCAATTTTGTACACAGGCGTCCTCTTTCTTCAGCGGAGATCGAAGGAGCTATGATGGGTCAGCTCATGCGGTTCAGCCGCAAGTCCGGGCTCGGCTGGCGGCACCGCTCCCTTTGCACGCGCGCGCCTCCGTCGCGACCACGAGTAGGCCGCTCGTGCCCAAATACCTGAAAACATATAGGCTAATGCGGCCAGGAAAAGCATTACGTTCGAATAACGGAGCAGGATGTATGCCACAACAGCAAGCACCACCAACAACTGGAAGGGATGGCGCTGGGAAAGGTTGATCTCCTTGGCCGACCAGAAGCGCCACGTGCTCACCATCAGGAACGCGCACAACCCCACCAGCACCAACCAGGGGATGGATATCCACCAGGCGAGCACGGGGATCCCGAAGCAAAGATGGACGGTTGCAGCTAGCAGTCCTGCCGCTGCTGGAATGGGCATGCCCACAAAGTACTTGCGGTCCGGCCGGCCGGGATTGCGCGGCTGCGCGTCCTGGCTGATGTTGAACCGCGCCAGGCGCGAGGCACCGCTGAGCAGAAACAGGAAACAGATGAAGACGCCCGCTTCCATCAGATGTTGCCGCAGGTGCGGATTGACCGACGGAGGCAGGAAATGAAAGCCCCAGGCAAACGCCAACAGGCTGGGCGCCGCACCAAACGCAATTACGTCGGCCAGCGAATCCAACTCCTTGCCGAAGGCGCTGACAGTGTTGGTCATGCGAGCGATGCGCCCGTCCAGCGTATCGAAGGGAATGGCGATCAGGATGGCGATGGCTGCCCAATCAAGGTGGGATTCCGCACTGCCGCTGAGCGCCGCGATGGTCTGCGTGATCGAGTAGTAGCCCAGCGCCATCGTGCCCGCGGTAAATAGCGACGGCAACAGAAACATGCCCCGCCTTCGACGCGGATGCGCTTTGGCTCCGTGCCGTCGCGTATCCTGGCCTATCACGCGCGATCTCCGTCGAGCGCGTTCGCCAGCACCCCGGCTCTGGCTGTCCCGTCACGGGCCGTCACCGCCAGTGCCACTGCGGCCCGCGGCATGGCCGCCAGAACACTGGCGCCACCGCGTACCCGCTGGCCCACCTGTACCTGCAGGACTGCCTCGGACGGCAGAAGCACATCTACGCGCGAGCCGAATTTGATCAAGCCTACCCGTTGGCCCCGCGTCACAATGTCGCCCTCCGCGTAGTCGAAGACGATACGTCTGGCCAACAGTCCGGCGATCTGCTTGAAGGTAACCTCAACGCCCTCGTCGATGCCCACGCCGCGCACCGTAACCACGTTTTGCTCGTTGCGGTCCGCTGACGCCGGGTTCATGGCGTTCAGATACGCGCCCTTGCGGTAGCGTACACTGCTAATCACCCCGCCGATGGGCGAGCGGTTGACATGTACATCAAAAACGCTTAGGAAGATGCTGATTCTTCGTCGCGGCCCTTCGGGCGTAGTCACGGTGGCCGTCTCGGTGACTAAGCCGTCTCCCGGCGAGACGATCAACCCCTCGCCAGCAGGGATCGCCCGTGGAGGGTCACGGAAAAACCAGAGGAAGAATAGCGCCAAGCCGACGGGCAATATCGCCCACACCCACCCGCCGGTGGCCCACTTAAGGAGCGATGCAACCGCGAGTAGGCCCGAACCGTAGATGTAACCGTCTCGAACCATCGTCCCCAACGATTATACGGATATTTTTGGCCGACCAGTACACCCAGGTCGCGGGCGAAAACCCTCTATTTGGGCACACACTTGACCCGGCTCGCGTTTTCAGGCCGACGCTAGGCAAACTGCTGCAGCGTTTACTGGCCGCACACCCCTTACGCGACGGCGGGCGATCGGCGCTCCAGTGCGAAAATCAGATCTTTTGCGTGCAATTTGAGTTTCTTCAGACGCACCTCTTCGAGTTGTTCATCTTCGGTGAGATAGGGTTTCTGAAGCAATTCTTCCAACCGCTGAGCATAGCGTCGATGTTCGGCGTGCAAGCGATCGATCTCTTCGCTCAGCGTGGCATCCTGTACTTCATCCATCTAGCACCTCCGGTACGGCGGTCCATTTCTTGGGAGCAGACCTGAAGCTTGTATAACAGAACATTTACATATAGCGCCGTTCCCGTGCAAACAGCAAGAGGGGAAATGGGAAAAACCCACGGCGGTGTGGATTCCCCCCCAAATCTCGATCCTTGGACTTGCCTGAACTTCGCGCGGGTGTACTGAATCGCATGCTTTGTCGATGACGCCTGGCACAGGCCTGTGACAGCCCGTGAAATCCATATTAGCCGAGGTGCAAAGCCATCAGCACCGCATCCTCAACCGGTTCAGCGTAATAGCGCGGACGGCGGCCAGTCGCAGCAAACCCCAATGCCCGATAGAGCCCGACCGCCGGGAGATTCGAGGCGCGCACCTCCAGCCGGACCTCTTCAACGCCTGCCAGCCTCAGTTCCTGCGCCATTGAGGCCCATAGCTGCCGGCCCACGCCCTGCCGCTGCCATGGTGCCGCCACCGCGATCGACTCCAGTTCCGCTTCGCCGCCGATTCGGCTGGCGATAGCGAACCCCAATACCGCACCGCTCGAACACTGCACGGCAATCAGCGCAATCCTCCGAGGCATGGAGGCTGGATTCGAGGCCTGATCCAAGGCTGCCCCATAGGCCGCCCGTGGCCAATGCGGTGCATCCTTCAAGCTCGCTGCCAGTGACACAACTTCATCCACCTCGGTCGCGCCCATGCGTCGGATGCGTATCTCGTTGGCAGGGAAGTTCATGAGTGCGGGGTCCCGGCGGCGGTCGCAGCGCCGAAGATCTCCGCATCCGAGCGGCGCAGGTAGTGTCCGTCCAGCAGCGCTACGTCCACAAACTCCGCACTTGTCACCTTCGTTGCGCACAACCGCAGTGCATCGGAGGCCGTGGGAGCTTCGACCGTCACGATTTCAGTCCGCGGCCATATCCTTCCCAGTAGCGCTGCTGCTCCGTTCTCACAGACGGCGATTCTCGCCGGTGCTGGATCGATCACGGCCAGTTCCTCCGGGCCTGCCAGCAGTTCCTTGATGGGCGATTCTTTCGCCGCGATGCGCAGGAAAACCTCTTCGCGTTGCGCATCCAGAGCCGAAGATGGCCCGTTGGCCTTCCATCCAAGAACCTCCAACCGCGAAACAGCAACCACCGGAATTCCGGCTCCTTCAGCGAGTCCCTTCAACGCGCTCAGCCCCACCCGCACTCCGGTAAAGCTGCCCGGTCCGTTCACGGCCACGAGTGCATGGAGGAGATCCAGCCTGATTCCGGCTTGAGACAGTAGATCGCCAATCGCCGCCACCAGCGTCGCCGGGTAGCTGCGCCCCGCCAGCTC
>JAKABE010000291.1 GCA_021801945.1 Acidobacteriota bacterium | reverse complement strand
GCGATAACACGCTCATCGTCGGCCACTAGGACTTTGGGCTTACTTGTAGTTTCGGGCATACTCTCCTAGGAGCTCATGAAAATAGATTTGAGCCCTCCCCACAAACTTGTGGGGTCATATTGGGCGATTTTCGACCCTTTGGCATTCTCTTTTTATACTACGCCGTGCCTCCGTCGCAGACTGGCTCCCTTCCGGGCCGGAAAGACCGGGAGGTTGAGCAGCACTTTGCTCCATCCGGTTGGGGTTACTGCCATCTCGCGGATTGGGGGCCACTTTGAACTAGAGAACTGGGCGGCCGCTTTCCGGTCGGCCCAAATGCACTTAAGAATGGAAAGTTGATGCGCCAATAACAAAAGGCGTGCCGAGGAGACGCGGTGATTCGGGTAGGATTAGTTGGTTTCGGTATGGCCGGGAGGGTCTTTCATGGCCCTCTGGTCTCCTCGGTGGAGGGGCTGGAGTTGGCTGCGGTGATGGAACGTTGTTCCAACAATGCCTCGGAGCGCTACCCCGGTATCACCACTTACCGCACTCTGGAAGCAATGCTGGCCGACGCATCGCTCGATCTTTTTGTCGTGGCTACTCCAAACGGAAGCCACTTCGAGATTGCGAGCCGTATCATTCGCGCCGGTAGGAATGTGATCGTCGATAAGCCGATGGTGGTCACCTCGTTTGAAGTTGCCGAGTTGATGCGTCTGGCCTCGGCGCATAAGGTTTTGCTGGCGCCGTTTCACAACCGGCGCTGGGATTCGGACTTCCATACCGTTCAACGGTTGCTGAACGACGGTTCTCTTGGCCGCCTGGTGTCATTCGAGTCGCGCTTCGACCGCTGGCGGCCGGGGATGCCAACCGATCGCCTCTGGACGGAAGACGCTGCAACCGCAGGCGTGCTGCTGAACCTGGGGCCGCATTTGGCCGACCAGGCGCTGGTGCTGTTCGGCAAACCCCAGGCGGTCAGTGCAGAGGTCCTGCGCGAGCGCGACGGCGAGGGTGCCAACGACGCCTTTACTGTGCGCCTGCGCTATCCGGGACTGATGGTCACGCTGGGTTTCAACTATCTAGCCCTGCCCGCCGGGCCGCGCTTCCACCTGCGCGGAACCAAAGGCAACTACTGGAAGTTCGGACTGGACCCGCAGGAGGCCGCGCTCAACATGGTTACGCGCATTGAGGACCCGGCCTGGGGGCGAGAGCCGCAGTCGGAGTGGGGTGTGTTGCACATGGGCATCGACGGAGGTGTGGTGACCCAGCCTGTCGAGCCGCTTGCTGGCGACTACCGCCTCTACTATGCCGGGATGCGCGACGCCCTGTTGGGGAAAGCTCCGCCGCCGGTGACCGCGCTGGATGCATGGCGAGTGGCGCGGCTGCTGGAATGGGCCGTGGAGAGTTCCAATGCCCGCCGCGAGATCGCCTGTGACTGGAACGGGGAACCGCTTTGACCTAGCTGCGCAGCCTGAACTGGGAGCGTTTTTCTATCCTTTACCGCCCGGTTCCTTTTCCACCAGCGGCACCCAAAAGCGGAAGCGGGCTCCGTGGCCGGGAACGCTGGAGGCTTCGATTCCTCCGCCGTGCGCCACCAGAATGGCGCGGGTAATGGCCAAGCCCATCCCGGAACCTTTTCGCTTGCCGGCCGCCGGGCCCCGCTTGCCACGATAGAACTTCTCGAAGATGAGGGGAAGATCGAGAGCGTCGATGCCGGGACCGTCATCTTCCACACAAAACTCCAGCCGGTCTCCAGAGCGTTGGCTGCTGAGGGTTACGCGGCTGCCCGCCGGGGTGTGTGCGGCCGCGTTTTCAAGCAGGTGGCGGAGCACCCGGCCCAGCAGATGCGGATCGAACCAGGCCGGTTCGTCCGGATCGGCAACGGAGACAACCACGCGATGCGCAGCCAGGATGTTGCGCGACTCCTCGACGGCCTGATCGAGCAGCGCGCGAGGGTGGTGCGGAACCATGTGGACCTCGACCACCTGAGCGTCGATCTGGGCCATCTCCACGGCCTCGCCGATCAGCATGTCCAACCGCGCCGCCTCTTCATCGATAATCGCCGCCAGGTCCAGCCGCCCGGCTTCGTCCAGTCCTCCGCCTTCCATCAACGTCGTGGCGGCGGCGCGGATTGAGGTCAGCGGGGTGCGCAGCTCGTGGGTCAGAGAGTCGATCAGCGCCGTGCGCAACCGCTCCCCCTCGCGCGCCGCCTCAATCCGCGTGGAGGCTGCGATGGCAATGGCCCGCGCCAGCACGATTGCCACCTGAGCGCTGACCGCTGCGGCTACCTCACGGGAAAGGCCGCCGCGGCGGGCCGGCTGCCAGGTCAAAGCCCCCAGGGGACGCATACCCAACATCAGCGGCGTGGCCTGGTAGCTGGCATGGATGGCCATGGTCGGAGCAGGTCCCTGGCTCATGGCGCGCAGACTGGCCTCCATGCCCATGGGAAGTTTTGGGACCGAGGCATAGAACCTGTCCTGTTCGCGGACGTAGAGAACGACCCCCTCCATCCCGAAGATGCGGTCGATGAGCCGGGGCAGGTCGCGGATGAGCGCCTCTGCGTCCTCGTAGAGCATCAGTTGCTGACTTAGCTCATAGAGCCGCTCCACGTCTTCGCGGCGCTGCTCGGCCTGGCGGGTCTGACGCCGGGCCCGCTCCGCCACGCGGCTTACCACCACACAACCGGCCAGAAACGAGAGCATTTCTACCCAGGCCTGCGGACCCTCCAGCCAGAGTGTGTGGTATGGGGGCAGAAAAAAGAAGTCGAATGAGAATGCGAAGAGGGCGGCTAGATAAAACGGCAGCCATCTTCCGGCCTGGGCAGCAGACCACACCACCAGCACCAGGAAGACCATGCCCGCAGTGGTTGAGTTGACTCCCAGCCACCCGAGCAGGAGCGTCGTGAGCGCTGCCGCTGCCGTGACCGCGATCCAGCCGGCGAGTCTCCCAGAGTAGGTGCGCAGGTTCATGCTCTGCCTCACGGGAATCATACCGGGCCATGCCGATGATGTAATCTTCCGGTGGAAGCAGGATACGATGCCGGGCAGAATTCTTGTAATCGACGACGAGCCGCAGATCACGCGCGTGCTGCGTGCCGCGCTTGCCGCGCAGGGCTACGACGTGCGCACGGCCAACGATCCGGAGGAGGGCCTGCTGGTCTTCCGGGATTGGCCGCCCGACCTGGTGGTGACCGATCTGATGATGCCGGGGTTGAGCGGCGTTGAGGTCTGCCGCGCCATTCGCGCCCGCGGCGCCACGCCCATCCTGGTGCTTTCGGTGCGCGAGCACGAGCGGTCCAAAGTGGAGGCCCTCGACGCCGGCGCCGACGACTACGTGACCAAGCCGTTCAGCATTCAGGAGCTGTTGGCGCGGGTGCGCGCCCACCTGCGGCGCGCTCCGGAGCGGACGACGGCGGCCATCGAGCTGGGCGACTTTGTCGTCGATGAGCTCGCTCACACCATCACCGTGCAGGGCAAACTGGTTCACCTCACTCCCAAGGAGTTCGACCTGCTCGTCTGCATGGCCCGTCACGCCGGCAAGGTGATGACTCATCGCGCCCTGCTCGCCGCCGTTTGGGGCTCGCAATCGGTGCATCAGCCGGAGTATTTGCGTGTGTTCGTCGGCCAGGTGCGCAAAAAGCTGGAAAGCGGGACCGGCAAACAGTACATCCAGACCGAACCTTGGGTCGGTTATCGCTTTGTCCCCGAAGGCTGGAGCGACAGCCAGGAATAAAGTCCGATGGCGCCGCCTTTCAAAGCGCAGCGCATCTTCGAGTGCCTTGTTGATAAAGGATTTAGTTTGAGATCAGTGGTCTTTATGCATTATTTAGGAATTCTTTTTGATACTCGAAGTTGCTGCGACTCAGAATGATTTTTGAGTGAGGCCGCCGGACGCAACCTCTTCCCAGGAGCCGGTGTTCTCTGTGGCTTAGGTTCGCGGGGTCAAGTGGAGCGGTTGTTCGCTCCGTATCTTGCCGGCCCAATGCCGGCTGCGTGCAGGAGAGATGGAATGCAAGATGTGGTCATGCTGCTGTTGTTCACGGCAGTCTTCTTCGCCCTGGCGTTTCTGTACGTCCAGGCTTGCCAGAAGCTGAGGTAGCTTATGCACTTGAACATCCTGGATCTGATCGGGTTGATTTTGTCGATTCTGTTGTTGGCGTACCTTACCATCGCCATGCTTTACCCGGAGAAATTCTGAATGTCCGCCAATGGATGGTTCCAATTCGCCGTTTTCTGCGTCATCCTGCTTACTCTTGTTCCTCTGGTGGGCATCTACATCGCCCGCGTGCTTGAAGGAGAACGCACCTGGCTGGATCCGGTGCTGCGTCCGTGCGAACGGCTCATTTACAGGCTCTGCGGGGTGAACGCGGAAAAGGAGATGAACTGGCGCCAGTATGCCTACGCGCTGCTGGGCTTCTCCGCGGTCACTCTGGTTTTTACCTACGCCCTCGAGCGCCTGCAACAATACCTGCCGTTCAACCCGCAGCACCTCGGCGCCGTCTCGCCCGATCTGGCCTTTAACACCGCCGCCAGTTTCACCACCAACACGAACTGGCAGTTCTACGCGGGCGAATCGACGATGAGCTATCTCACGCAGATGATGGGCCTGGCCACGCACAACTTCTGGTCGGCGGCGTCGGGCATCGTGGTGGCTATTGCGCTCATCCGCGGCATCAAGCGAACCCTCTGCGGCACTATCGGCAACTTCTGGGTGGATATGACGCGCACGCTGCTCTACATCCTCGGGCCCATCAGCCTGGTCTTCGCGCTGGTGCTGGTTTGGCAGGGCGTTCCGCAGAACTTTCATTCCTATACCGCTGCTCATCCGCTTGATCAGCCGGCGCAAATCCAGACCATCGCGCAGGGGCCGGTGGCCTCGCAGGAGGCCATCAAGGAGCTGGGCACCAACGGCGGCGGATTCTTTAACGCCAACAGCGCCCATCCTTTCGAAAATCCCACTC
>JAKABE010000008.1:20728-24906 GCA_021801945.1 Acidobacteriota bacterium | reverse complement strand
TGTTGAAGGACTCAAAGCGAAGTTGGAACCTCGGCCCGGTGTCCTGCCCTGTCAGAAAGATGTCTTTGTACAGAGATATGTTCCAGTTGATTAAGCCCGGACCGACCATCGAATCCTTTCTGGCGTTGCCAAACCCCTGGTTTGTTCCGCCACTCCAAGGAGCCGTCGGATCGGCGTAGGAGCTCTTGCTGAACCAGGCCTTTTGTGTCTTCGGATAGGAGATCTTGGACACTAAGTTGGGGCGATTCGTGGTCTGGCCACCCAGACCTAGCAGGTCCACACCGCTGTAGGTGACATTGATTGGCGTCCCGCTGTGCGCCGCCGTGATTCCAGAGATCGTCCAGCCACCCAGTGTGTCACGTTGAAGAAGCGTCCCCGTCCGGAAGAACGGCAGCGTGTAGATGTAGGTCGCGTTGAAGATGTGGCGCTGATCATATCCAAGGTCCGAACCGTAATCGTAATGAGGATTGAACGGATTGGACAGGAAGTTCAGATCGTTTTGAACGTAGTCGAGGAGGTGGGAATAGGTGTAGGAAAACGTCATCGCGAGTCCATGGATATTCTCCATGCGCAGCGAGGCCTGGAGGGAGTTGTAGTTGAAGCTGGTCGTGTTTTCCTCCTGAGCGACGCTGCTGAATCCAGGGAATTGGCGATAGAGGTTGGCGTTCAGCGATCCGTTCGCAACCCCTTGGCGCTTGCCATACGGATTGGTGGGGCTGGTTGGATCGGTTAAAGGCAGAGTGTTGATACCCCGGTCGTTGTTCTGAGCCCATCCGACGGAGCCAACGTACTGCACCCCCATGATCATCGACGGTGCGAGCTCGTGCTGAACGCCCAGGCTGAACGTCGCAGTGCCTGGAGCTGGATAGTGGTATTCAATGTTCGTCATTGTCGAAGGAAAAGTCTGCGACGTGGTCTGTCCGGTCGTGACGCTGACGTGCGGGTCGGAGAAGAAGACGTTGTTCGCCGAAGGCTGGTAAGCAAACGGCGGGTTCAAGGCTGCGTTGTATACGTCGTTGCCCTGAACGCGCTCAAAGAACACGCCACCCCCGCCCCGGAGAACGGTCTTCCCGGTTCCAAAAATATCCCAGTTGAAACCGAGCCGCGGCTCGATGGTAAAGAAGTCGTTCGCGACAACGCCCTTGGGGAAGCCATTCACGTTTGCCTCCCGGATGCCATTGAGGTAAAACGCTTGCCCGTTGGTGTTGCACCGCTGGGTATTGCAGCTGAACGTCGTGAGCGAAGCTGGATTGATGGTTCCGTCGGCATTGAGCGGATAGGGCAACGAGAAGTTGTAATCCGCTGGCACAAAGTTCGCAAACTGGTTATACCGTTCATAAGCGTGTGGCATCCAGTCGTAGCGGAGTCCGAGGTTCAAAACAAGCCTCGGGGTGATATGCCAGTCATCGTTGCCGTACATGAACACGTTGTTGTTCACCCAATGCTTTGGGGTCAGAGTTTGTAACTGCGTAAAGCTGTTGGCGAGGCCGAGCATGAAGTTGATGTAGGAGTCGCCGCTGAAGGCGCTGGAGCTGAAGTTCGCGGTGCCCTGAGTGTTGGCCTGCAACTGCTGGTTCTTGTAATCGTGCAGGATACCAGCACCGAACTTGAACAGGTGGTGCCCCTTGGTCCAGGAAAGATCGTCGCGGTATTCAAATCCCTCGTACCCGTTCCTCCATGGGAAGTAGGCTTCAGTCCATGTCGTGCCGAGCGGCGTCCCTTGCAGGTTGATCTGCGGCATATCCTGGCCCGCGTTGTAGCTCAGCGGGAAGAAGCTCTTGGCGGTCCATCCGCTAGGTATCTTGAATGAATAGCCCGCCGCCGCGATTGGGCTGAGGTTGATCTTGTTGCCGCTGTAATCAATCGAAGTCTCGTTGAGCAGGGTGGGAGAGTAGGTCTGTGTGAGCGTGATCACGACGGAAAAGGAGGGGTTGAGCATCGAGCTTCCCACCGTCGGATAGGGGCTGCCGGTCCACAGCGGCGGGTAGAACGAGGTCTGCACGGCGTCATGAACATAGTGGCCCATGAGTTGCAGCTTGCTGTTGATGGAATGATCGATGCGCAGCACGTCTTCGCGGACATAGGTTGGCTGCGGGTTGGACGAAATGTACTGGTATCCGCTGGGCAGATTCGGCTTGGGGTAGCCCGTATTCACCTGCAGGACCGCGTTCTGGTCGATAAGGTCGGCGGGAATCACATATTGCCCGGCCGCGTTGGTCGGGAATGGCTGACCTGGGGTCAGGTTGTCGCCGATTTCCTTCGCGGTATAGGTCGGATTTTGGGGCAGGTTGGGGACGATTGGGGCATGAGCGGCCCCCGGCGGCAGCGTGTAGTTCAACGGCAGCCCTGCAGTTGGGAAATTGTTCGCCATAACGGTGTTGATCACCGAGGGGGCACTGCCCTGGATTACCCTCCGCCATTCCTCGTTCACGAAGAAGAAGGTTCGCTTTTTGTCGGTGTTATAGACACGCGGAATGAACAGCGGGCCGCCGAGGTTGCCGCCGGGATAGTTCAACATAAACTCCGGCCGCTTTCTGCCTGCCTGCTTGTTGAAATAGTCGTTTGCATTGTAGGCCGTGTTGCGGTTGTATTCGTACAGCTCTCCATGGAATCGGCTGGTCCCGGACTTGATGACCATGATGATCGTTCCGCCAGAACCGATGCCGTAGTCGGGGCTGTAATTGCTGGAGAGGGTCCGAAATTCTGCGATCGCGTCCTGCGCAGGCAGAACCATGTAGCAACCGCCGCAGCCACGGTCATTCAACTCGCCCCCATCGAGCAGATAAACGTTGTGGGTCACCCTGGTGCCATTGAAACTGATTCCGTTTGCGGACGTTAACGCATTGACGCCCCCAAAAGACGGGAGAGTGTTTGCTACGCCCGTGCCGAGGGCGGCAAGCTGGACGATGTTGCGGCCATTGGTTGCCAGGTTTTCAACTTGCTGCGCGCTGATCAGCGTGCTCACTTCGGAGGTCTGCGTCTGCACCTGCAGTGCTTGGGCAGCGACGGTTACCGTCTGCGCTTCCGAGCCGACAGTGAGCTTGGCGTCGGCCTCAAGGGTTGTCGCCACGGTCACGATGATGTTCGTCCGCGTGAATTTTGCGAAGCCGGGCGCGGTGACCTCAAGCGTGTACGTCCCGATATCGATATTCGGAAACCGAAAGGCGCCGACCGCGTTGGAGGTGATGGTTCTCGCCATTTTTGTCGCGTCGTTGGTGAGCGTGACGGTGGCGTTTGGAATCACGGCTCCCGAGGTGTCCGTCACTGTGCCGTTAACCGTTGAATTTGCTTGGCCTTGCGCCAATGGAGTGAAAAGCGCGAGCACCGCGGCAACCGCGGCCCACGCACAAAAACGCTTCCAGGAGAAATTCTTCTCCTTGCCGAATGCCGCAGCTGCGCTGCTGACTTCCCGGCTCTCAAGAGGGAGATTCGTCATGATTCCTGTCCTCCGTTAGGAACATTGAAAAGGCCCTTTTCTTATGCAACCAAAACGCACTACAATGCATCAGGCGAACGTCGCCAGGGCCAACCGTCAGCAAAGTCCGGAGAGGCTTCTCCGCACCGCGGTCTCATGGGAGCCTCATCCGACAGTCGTACCGGAGCTTCCTCCGGGAGTAGTAGAAGAACCTTATGACAAGGCACTCCTGCGGAGAAGTTCCCGAGACGTTTCATTGGGTTTCATGAATTGGTTTCGCGCTAAGCGATTGAGAGGCAAGGGGAAGGCGGTGACGTTGCAATGTTACGTCGACGTTCTAATCAGGTGCGTTGGGATGAGGAAGTGACGCGAGATGATTGTCTTGCCGAGATCGACCGGCTGATCTCGAGCCCACTGCTGCAAAGATCGGAGGCGCACTGCAAGTTGCTGCGTTTTCTGGGGGAACACACCCTGAACTCGCCACCAGAACAATTGAAGGAGTATCAAGTTGCGACCGAAGCTCTGGGGCGATCCTCGCATTTTGATCCCCATTCTGATTCCAGTGTCCGCGTGCAAATCGGGCGCCTGCGCGGCAGGCTGGCCGAGTATTACAGGTCCGATGGGGCGGATGACCCGATACTCATTGAAATCCCTAAGGGTAAATACACGCTTTTATTCCGCAAAAAGCGCGCCCTTGCCGGCGACGAGCCGAACCCCTCACGGGTAGACGCCGGGGCCACGCCTTGGATCCGCAGAGCCGCAA
>JAKABE010000008.1:0-20718 GCA_021801945.1 Acidobacteriota bacterium | reverse complement strand
GCTGTAATCGCCTTGGTGCTGGTGCTCGATTGGGTTCTGCCCTCAATCAGCCGTGCCAAGACGATGCTGATCGATCTTCAATCCAAGCGGAGCCTCAAATCGCCGGGGACCGCGTTGGAAACCTTCTGGGCGCCATTCATCCAGGCGCCGGAGGGCACTACGGTAGTATTCCGGAATATCGACTTTGTCGGAGATGCAGACACGGGCATGAGACGTTTCGATCCGGCTCGCGACCGAGAAAATCCGGCCATACAGGAATACACGGGTATTGGAGAAGTAATTGGGCTGTTGGAACTACATCAGCTGTTCGAAGAGTTTGGCCGCAGCTTCCGGGCGAAGCCCACAAACCTCCTTGCGCCTGGTGATGCCCTGGACCGCGAGATCATCTTCGTCGGCTATCCGGGTGCAGTTTCTGGCCGGATCCCGAGCACGCACGAGTTTGCTTTCAGGCGGATTGCAGATGGCCCTCACCATACCAAGTTCGCCATCGTAGACACCCATTCAAAATCCTCGCGAGTAAGCATCGATGCAACTTCCTCGGAAGGATGTCCGAATTGTGTCGACCAGGCAATCCTGGCTCTTGAGCACGGCAGGGATCACTCGCACTGGACTCTCTACCTGGAGGGCACGTCAACCGCGGCCACACAGGCCTCGGTAGATTTCATGTGTAACGAAGACTCCGTTGCCGCCTTGCTGAGCCGTCTGCACATCACGAACGCCACTGGTCTTAAACCATTCGAGGGCCTGCTCCAGGTCAAGATTGCGAATCGTGTGCCGATTCAAAGCGATCTTGTGGATCTGCGAGAGGTTGTCGACGCTAGGCAAGATTGACCTCGGGGATCCTGCGGGGAACTGGTCATCCATTTCGCTCCGGTTTCCACAACCCGTGTGGTGGTCGGGGTTGGGGGTCAAGAACTGTACTCACGCCTTGGCCGAGCGAAAACGGGGCTTTGGCACTGAGCAAGCGAGCCGGAACGATCGATTCCGCCGCGGCTAGGCGGCACGATTCCGGCGTTTCCGTAGAGGAACTGGCAAGGCGTGGTTGTTGGAATCGCATCCTGGCGTTGTACTGGCAGTGATCATCATCTCCCGGCAGCGGCAGCGAATTTCTAGGTTGCACCGGAATCGCGGGCCGGATGACGCGCACCATTAGGTGAACAACCAATTCAAAGAACGGAAGCAAGGCGCTGAGCCGGCGGCAGGTGCTGGGATGAAGCAGCGGTCAGTGTTTCCATTCCGTTCGGCCAAATTTTGATCGCCGCAATCCGGACGGATCTTAGAGAATGATCGAGTGATTGTTTTCCTCTCCTTTCTTTCCATCGCCGCCTGGATTTATCTGATCGGGCTCCACGGCCGCTTCTGGCATTCTTCTCCGGAGCTTAGTCCCGGCGCGCCCTCCCGAGTCGCCAAGGTCGTGGCCGTGGTCCCTGCACGCGATGAAGCCGCACACATTGCCGAGAGCATCGGATCCCTTCTCGCGCAGGACTATCGCGGCGAATTCTCGATCGTCCTGGTCGACGACAACAGCAGCGACGATACCGCCGCAATCGCTGCTTCGTTTGACCCAGCCTCGCGGCTCGACATCGTTGCCGGCCAGCCCCTGCCGCCGGGCTGGAGCGGCAAGCTGTGGGCCATCCAACAGGGTCTTGCCCAGCCCTCGGCACAAACCGCCGACTACATTTTGCTCACGGACGCCGACATTGAACACGCGGCAGGCCATCTCGCCTCCCTAGTCGCCAAGGCCGAATCCGCCCATCTCGATCTTGTATCCGAGATGGTCCACCTCCACTGCGAGACCCTGGCCGAGCGCAGCCTGATCCCTGCCTTTATCTTTTTCTTCCAGATGCTCTACCCCTTTACCTGGGCCGCCGACCCCGGCCGAAGTCTTGCCGCCGCCGCGGGCGGCACCATTTTGGTGTCGCGCATGGCCATGGAACGGATCGAGGGCGTCTCCCACATCCACGGTGAGCTGATCGATGATTGCGCACTGGCTCGCAGGGTCAAGTCCACTGGAGGCCGCATCTGGCTCGGCCACTCCTCCCAGGCCCGCTCCATCCGCGTCTACGGCAACTGGAGTGAGATATGGGAGATGATTGCCCGCACCGCTTATGTGCAGCTTGGCTATTCGCCGTTGCTTCTGCTGGGCTGCGTGGCCGGCATGGGGCTGCTTTTCGGCGCGCCTCCGCTGTTCGCCATCTGTGCCCACGGACTCGCGCGGCTGCTCGCGTTGCTGGCCTGGGCGGCCATGGCGTTTGCCTTTCAACCGACCCTGCGACGCTACCGAGTCTCGTCCTTCTGGGGAATAGCCCTGCCTCTGATCGCCACTTTTTACCTCTGCGCCACCATTGGCTCAGCGCTCCGCCACAACGCCGGTCGCGGCGGCGGCTGGAAGAACCGCGTCTATCCGGCCCCTTAAAGCGCTTTCACTTCACTGATTGGCATTGCACCTTCGCGCAAGCCGGGCTTCTGTTAAGGGAAAACCGACTTGACGACTCAGTTTCTGCAAAGAGCCGAATCGAAAATGCTGTAGCAGTCTCGCGCTTCGCGGCTGCCAACCGGGCATATCAACCATGTCCCTCGTCGACGTTGACGTCGATGAGGATGACTTAGGGGCATGCAGCTATGACCGACAGGTTACAAGCCATCCGGAACGAGCACAATGGCATCGTGCACGGCATTTCAGAGCCGCTCATCAGTTCGTCGGCACTTGATGCGCCTTGAGCTGGATGCTGTCGTGGGTTGAGAAGGATAATGGGTGCATGAGCGGGCTCAATCTTGATCCTAAGACCACGGCCATTGTGGTGATCGATCTGCAAAAGGGGATCGTGCAGATGCCGGGCAATCCCTACCCGGCGCAGGCAGTGATTGCCAACTGCGTGCGGCTGCTAGATGCGGGACGGACGGCGGGAGCACAGGCGGTGCTGGTGCATGTGGGGCTCTCGGCGGACGGACGCGATGCGTTGCAGTTGCCAGTGGACGAGACGTGGCGGACGAGCGCGCCGCCGCAGCCGGACTGGAGCGATTTGCTGCCGGAATTGAACAAGCAACCGGGGGACGTGGTGATCCTGAAGCGGCAGTGGGGCGCGTTCTACGGCACCGACCTGGACCTGCAGCTGCGCCGACGGGGGATGAAGACGGTGATTCTGTGCGGAATCGCGACCGAGTTCGGCGTGGAAAGCACGGCACGCGACGCCTATGAACATGGATACGAAGTCGTCTTTGCAGAGGATGCGATGACGGGACGGAACGGGCACGAACACTCCGTGAAGAATATCTTTCCGCGCCTTGGACGTGTACGAAACACAGCAGAGATCGCGAAAGCGCTAAGAGGCGAGTGAGCGAGCCCGCAGTCTGGAGCGCCTGCGGCAAGCAGCTACGCTCGCGCCTCGAGGACTGGCGAATATAGGGAATTTTCGCCTGGCGCATGACGGCAAGCGCCCTTCTTCTGCTGCGGGTAGAGCGAAACCCGAAGCAAACTCACGATTTCTCAAACCTTGTCAACATTCCCGTTAGCTGGCATCCGTCCGGCTAGACCGGATGCACACCGCGAGTCTTGGCAAGTCAATCTGCGCCACGATCCTATACAATCAGTCGCGACAGCCGCCCGTTCAGCAAAGTGCGAACTCCTCTGCGCTCCTGACGCAGCGAAAGGCGCCGGGCAGGCGGGCCGTCCTTGGAGCTGATGGGTTTGTTCGAGAGCCTTCGACCATTCCGGCGCGCAGATGTACTGCGCGATGCTCGCGCCGGCGTCACTCTCGCCGCGATGAACATTCCCCAGGTCCTGGGATACACGCGGATTGCGGGCATGCCTGTGGTAACCGGGCTTTACACGCTGCTGGCGCCCCTGGTGGCATTCTCGGTCTTCGGATCTTCGCGCTACTTGGTGGTGGCAGCGGATTCGGCGACGGCGGCGATTCTGGCCGGAGGGCTGGTGGGCATGGCTCCCATGGCCAGCCCAGCATGGGTTACGCTGGCCGGCTGCGTGGCGCTGCTCACGGGAGCTTTTCTGCTGTTGGGACGGCTCTTGCGCCTTGGCTTCATCGCCGATTTCCTCTCCCAGACGGTGCTGGTTGGCTTCCTCACTGGCGTGGGCTTTCAGGTAGGCATTGCCGTGTTGGGCGAAACGATCGGGCTTCGGATCCAGTCGCAGCGAACTATCGGACAACTGGTGGAAATTGTGCGCCAACTGCCAGCACTCCATATTGCCGTACCGTTGATTTCGGGGGCGGTGCTCGGCTTAGTGCTGGCGCTGCGCTCTCTTGCGCCCAAGGCACCCGGGCCGCTGATTGCGGTGGTGAGCGTGACGGCGGCAAGCGCATTGTGGCATTTCTCCACGCATGGAATTCCAACCATTGGGGCCGTCGCCGGTGGGCTGCCGCGTCCAAGCCTGCATCTGCTGCCATGGAAGCAAATGCTGGCGTTGGTTCCGGTCGCCGGAGCGTGTGCAATTATGGTTGTGACGCAGAGCGCAGCCACAGCACGCGCCTACGCCTTACGTCACGCCCAGAACCTCGATGAAAACCGCGATCTGATAGGTCTCTCCGCGGCCAACTTGGCGGCAGCGCTCACCGGCGCCTTTATGGTGAACGGCAGCCCCACGCAAACAGCGATGGTGGAGACCGCGGGAGGCGGAAGTCAGAAGGCACAACTGGCTACGGCTGGGGTGGTTGTAATCGTCCTTCTATTCCTTACGCGCCCGCTTGAGTATCTTCCTCAGTGCGTGCTCGGCGTGCTCGTGCTGCTGGTTGCGATCCACCTGATCGACGTGCGCGGATTGCTGGCCATGCGGCGGGAAAGCCCCGGTGAGTATGTGGTGGCTGTCGTGACAGCGGTCACAGTGGTGGCTGTCGGTGTAGAAGCGGGCATTCTGCTGGCGATGGCGCTGTCTCTAGTGCGCATTGTGCGTCACAGTTACCGCCCGCATACCGGCGTCATCCAATTCAACAACGGCGGCACCTGGAAGGCCGCTCCCGTTGCTGCTGGAGTGGTCACCGAGCCGGGCCTGGTCCTCTACCGATTCGGCGCTTCACTGTTCTACGCCAACGCCAACCGCTTTGCTGAGGAACTGCTGCGGCTGGCCGGGCAGCGGCCCTCGGCGGTGCGATGGATCGTCGTAGATGCGGAAGCGATCACCCAAATCGACTACTCGGCCGCGCGCGTTATCGCACAGCTCAATGAAGAACTGAATAGAGACGGCGTGGCGCTGGGATTCGCCAGGATGCCTCCCGACACCCTAGCGGATTTTCACCGGCACCATCTGGCGGAATGCATTCCTTCGTCCCGGATCTTCACCCGCCTGCACGATGCGCTGAATGCGTTTCGGAAGATCGATGCTCCGGCAACATCGCCACCGATCGCTGCGCCGCCGACCATTTAGCCTGGCGTTCAAGTGCCGATAGATTGATGACGGACTACGCGAACGCCATCATCCGCCATTTGGCTCCGCGTCAAAGACGCCGACAACGATTCGACTGGCCAGAAGACCTGATGAAGTTCCATGTCGCAGGAATATCGGTGGCTCTCAAGTTCTCGTCCGCCCGCCGAGATCAAAAAGTCTCTTCGAGAGACACTGCAGAGCCTAAGGAGCCTCTGAAGAACAACGAGTTAGAACGATGCGGGGCTGTCGTTGTGCCGTTGTCGCACAAACGAAGCAGATTTAGCGGCGATCCGTGATGTTATTTTGTCCGGCGGAGGCTCATGTGGCCTCCGCCCGACACACTACGCCCTGATGGGGGCCGTTCGTAGAACGGCCTTAACTCCACATTACCCACCACAGCTGTGGAGCGGGGAGTTCTTCAGATGGTTCCTTAGCACTCCGCACAGCTCGTGCTGATGGTTCTCGCCTGAATCCTGTCTGCTAAGCAGATCCTCATTGGAAACCTTGTTTCCCGGTCAGATCTCGATCAGGTCACATATCGATGAAGATCGCGCCGTCTTCTACCAAAAGCCCCATGCCCGCGGTTGCCGCTGCCTCCTGCAAGGCGGCATTCAGCATAACAACCGGGTTCGAGCTTACGTCGAGGCGGCGCATCAGACCTTCGCCCTTTCTGCCGGCCACCGTCAATGTGATCTTCAACCCGCGCCGCTTGCATCGCACCGCAGTCCCATCTTCCAGCTTCGCGTTCATCGGCTTGATGTAAGCGTCAACATAGTGAACGCCAATTCCGGACTTGTCGTCCGTATGCTCGGGAAGTTTGCTCGTTGCATCGGGGTTCAGATCGCAAAGTTTGGCTTTCATGCTGGGCTCCGTTGGCCTTGCAGTTCTTTTGAACTCAGATAGTCATCCATTGCTTTCCTGAAGGCGCGGATGTGATCCGGGGTGCTCCCGCAGCAGGCACCCACAACGTTGGCGCCCGCTTCCAGCAGGGGTATCAGACCCTTGACCATCTGCTCCGGGGTTTCATCGTAAACCACCTTCATGTTCTCAAGCCTGGGCTTTCCGGCGTTGGGCTGCGCCATCACCGGCAGGTTGGTCACGCTCTTGTACCGTTCCACGGCAGCGCGGGCCCGTTCCATCTCCATGCCTGTTCCGCAGTTGAGGGCCACCACATGCGCGCCATGCTCTTCCATGAACTCTGCGGCCCTCTCGGGATCAATGCCCATCATGGTGCGGAAGGTCGAGCCGTCGAGCGTCACGTCATAAGCCATCGAGCCAATAATGCAGGGTGCGCCCGCCTTTTTCGCGGCTTCAATGCCCAGCAAAAGCTCTTCTAGCGAGGTCTGTGTCTCCACAATAACCGCGTCCGCGCCAGCCTCGACCAGTGCCGCGGCCTGCTCGTCGAATGCGATGCGCACCTGATCTTCAGTGAAATCGCCGAAGGGCGCCATCAAGCCGCCAAACGGGCCGATGTCGCCGAGCACATAACCCTCTCCGTCGCCAAAGGCCTGGCGCGCAATGGCTACCGCTGCCTTGTTAATCACCGCCGCATGATCGCCTTCGCCGTGGCGACTGAGCATGATGCGAGACCCGCCAAAGGTATTGGTGATGAGGCACTCCGAACCCGCTTCCACGTATCGGCGCTGAATGGCCAGTACCCTGTCCGGATGGGTCAGATTCCACGCCTCGCCGCAGTTACCCTGCTCCAATCCTGCCAGCATCAACTGCGTTCCCATGGCACCGTCGCCTAGGATGGGCCGCTCGAGCATCGCTTCCTGAAAGAGCCTTTTCATTTTCAATCGGCGTCCAGCCTTAGTTCCTTTTGTACCAGAGCATAGTGGATGGTTTCGAGCACCAAGCCCCATTTGTGATTGCGGCTTGAGGCTTCGCAATAGCAGCCCGCGGGGGAAGGTGAGCGCCGCCAGGTCAGAACGGCGTCAAGCCGCTCGCCCTTGAGAGGGTGCTCCTGCTCGATGGCGCTCATCAGCGCGCCGGCATCCTCCCGGTACCGGCACATATAAGTAAAGCCATTATCACCGGGAACGGGAAAGCATTGCTGGTCTTGAATTGGATACCCTTCGGCGCGCGGCCCCAGCTTCACCTTGTAGAAAAACGCCAGCGGGCGTCCCATATTCGTGCACGTGGTTCCATCGTAGCGGAAGACCGCCTGCAGCGCGCCGTCAGCGAGGAGGTGCAGAGAGAGTCGATGGTCTGCCCACGATTGCAGAGCCTTTTTGCTCACGCTATATTGCGCGTCTAGGTCCAGTACCCGGGCCGCCGGCTGGATTGGCTCGCCAGCGGGCCGCGGAGCCTGACGGTAAGGCGCGCGGCGGTATTGGCAGGGTCCGAAGGAGCATCGTGCGCAGGGGACAAGGTTGGTCAGCTTTTCCAGGCGATCCGTGTGCCGAGTGAGCCCAAAGACCGCCAGCAGCGTCTTTTTAGGCCGCAACATGCCGGAGTCGAACACCTCCACGCAGGAAGGGAATGGCTCGGACCGTGTTCTCTTCAAGAGATCAAGATATCGCGGTTGCTCCGCCAGGTCCCATTCCGGATACCCTGGGCTGTAGTGCGGCAGGACCGCCATCTGCCGCTGCTCCGCCCAGGCGCAGAGCTGCGCTCCGGCCAGCGTCGTCAGATGCTCCACCACCGCAGAGGCATAGATCTCAAGAAAGAAGTACTCGTCGGGCTTTTCATCAGTCCAGCGACGATGCGCTTCCGCCTCGGCTTCAGGTCCAGCACCCACCCCAACTAGAATTATGCTGTGTGCCTTCGCCTGCTCCAGCGTGGCATTGAGGCGTTTGCAGGTGAACTGGACTCCATCCATATAAACGAAGTCGCCGGCAATCTTGAGTTGCTCTGCCTGCCGTGCATACATCCATGGCTTGCCGTATTGCCCGTACCAATCCCGAGCCCATTCAGCCAACTGCCGCGCACGCCCTTCAAGCACCCAGCCCCGCGGGAAGCCCAGCAGGCGCACATACTCCTCTGGCTGCACCCTCGCTTCCTTGAGCGCGCAAGCCATTTCAAGGCGATCGCTCACGGCAGGCATGGCGTCTGCTCCACGGGTTTGAACTGGCAACCCTCTACGAAGAAATCGAAGAAGTTCGGATGCGTCTCCAGACGGCAGTGCTCGACCCGTTTCACCAGATCTTCAAGCTCCTGCCGCTTCGACTTCGAAAGCAGCGCGATGGTTGCGCCTTCAATTGCGGTATTCCCGGCCTGCACAATCTTGGCCCCTGATAAATTCGGCACCAACCCGATGCGTTTTGCCGCCTCCACCTCGATGTTTCGCCCAAACCCTCCCGACAGATAAAAGGCGCCGATGTCGTCAAAGTCGATCCCGTAGGTGTTAAACACGACATGCAATCCCGCGACATTGGCGCCTTTGGCTTGCGCAAGCTCGTTGACGTCGCTCTCCAGAAGATAGATCTCCTGCTCCCGATCCCGGTAGAGGTCAATGCGATGCAGGTCATCCTCGAATCGTCCGCGCTCATTCATGCGTCCGGTGCGCAATAGCTCGCTCAGCGCGTCCACCAGGCCGGAACCGCAGATTCCTTCAGGCCGTCCGTTGCCGATGACGCTCACTTTGAAGCCTCCATCGGCACCCATCTCTACCGCCTCAATCGCTCCCTCCAAGGCAGGCATTCCGCAGGCAATCGCGCCACCCTCGAAGGCTGGCCCCGCGGGGCAAGAGGCTGCAAGGATGCGATCCTTATTGCCTAAGATCAGCTCAGTATTGGTCCCGATGTCCATGATGGCGATCAGCCGCTCTTCATGCGCCAGATCGACCGCTAGCATTCCCGCAGCGGCATCGGCGCCCACGTGCCCGCTGATGATGGGCGCGCCGTATACGCGAGCCCGGGGATGGATGGGCAGTAGGCAATGCTGTCCTGTTTGCGTCAGGCTGGTTGTGGTGCGCTTGCCAGCCGCCATCTCGATCTCAGTGATTGACTGGTAAGGGCTCTGCCCGATCGAATACACGCTCTTCCAGAAGAAAAGATCGCGCATCGTGGAGTTGCCCACTACCACCATCTCGTAGATGGTCCTGGGATCGACGGGAAACTTCTCGATCGCGTGGCTCAGATATCCAGCCAGCGTTCGCATCAGCAATCGTCCCCGGTGTTCGGTGTCGTAGGCGATGCGTGACATGACCTCGGACCCGCCGAAGCGTTGCGGATTCTCAAACGAGGCGTCGGCAATCAGCTCGCCGCTTTCGAGATCGAAAAGGCGCAGCACCACGGTGGTGGTGCCCAGGTCCATCGCGATGCCGTGGATCGGCCCCATCGAACGGTCCACTTCGACACCATCGATGAAAATGCGGCCCCTATCGCGGGTCACCGCGGGATCGAGCTGAAGCGGCAGGCCGCGGGCAGGCAGCACAAGCCCCCGCCCTTCGATGCGCATGTGCCCGCGGCGCATGGTGTGACAGCGCACATGGCCGCTGGCGCCGGTGACGTAGGCCTGGCAGGAGAGGCGAAAGTTGCCTTTCAGATGTTGTTCTGGCCTTGCCGGGGCTGAGAGCAGATCCATCCCCTCGACGACCTCGACCATGCACTCCCTGCACTTTCCTTGTTTGCGGCAGGAGGTGGGCACGTCGATGGCAAGGGCCTCAGCCTGCTCAAAGAGCGACCGTCCACTCGCCGCCTCAATCGATTGTCCGTTGATGGTAAGCGTGACGGCCATGCGCGCAGATTTCCTACCACTCTTTGGCTTCGAGTTCGGCTTTCAAAGCCTCCGCGACTTGACGTGCAGAGCCCTCGCGCTCCTCTTCTTCGTCCCACTTCCACTGGGCCAGAAAGGCGTCGGCGCCTTCGAGCCCCTGCTTCATCGCCCGCGCGTCGATGAGTTTCATGAAGCGGTCATCCAGCATCAAGGTCACATCATCGGCCTCGTCTTCGACCCTGATCTGAGTGGGAATGTCCTGCCAATAAAGGATTCTGTAAGTGGCCACGGAGTCACCTTCCGGTTATGCTTGCGGTGCAAGCCGCAAAAACAGATCCACTGCGGCCGAGGCATTGGCCCCGTATCCGTCGGCGCCGATTTCGTCTGCAAACATCTGGCTGATCGGAGCCCCGCCCACCGCCATCTTGATGTGGGTGAGACCGGCCGCGTTGAAGCCCTCGATCACGGTCTTCATATACATCATCGTGGTTGTCAGCAGAGCGCTCATGCCGATAATGTCGGGCTTACACTTCTCCGCCGCGGCCATGAACTTCTCCACGCTCTGGTCCACACCAATGTCGTGCACCTCAAAACCCGCGCCCTCGGCCATCATCCCCACCAGGTTTTTGCCAATATCGTGCAGGTCGCCGCGCACCGTACCCATCAGCAAGACGCCTTTGGATTTGGTGCCGCCCTCCTTGGAAGTGAGCAATGGCTTCAGAAGCGCCATTCCAGCCTTCATGGCACGGGCCGCGATAAGGACCTCGGGAACGTAAAGAACATTGTGTTTGAAGTCTTCGCCCACCACGCTCATGCCCGCGATCAGCCCTTCGTTCAGCACTTCCTGCACGGCGCGGCCTTCGGCAAGCGCCTCTTTGGTGAGCCTCTCCACCTGTTCGGCATTGCCTTCGTAAAGGTACTGGTTCATCAGGGCGTAATCGGGCATCTGCCTCTCCTCAGCGGGCGCTCGCATCCATGGCGGCGGAGCGTTTGGCGTTGAACTCTTGCAGGGCTTCGAGCATAGCCAGAATATTCTCACGCGGCATACCGGGGCTGGTGCCGCCACCGACCGAAAGGATGATCCCCTCGCCACCCGATCCCTCCAGCACCTCCAGAGTCTCGTCCTTCACCTCTTCCGGCGTGCCGCGCACAGCGACTTCCAACGGATTCACGTTGCCCATCAAACACATCCGGTCGCCTACACGGCGCTTCACCTCCGTGATGTGCCTCTGCTTGCCCCAGTTGAGGACGTTGAATCCGGTATCCGGAAGATGATCGAGGCAGGCGTCTACTTCCGCATCATTGTGGTAAAGCTTCACCCAATCCTTGGGAAAGGCGTCGCAGATGCGCTTCAGATAGGGATGCGCAAACTCCAAGTAGTGCTCCTCATTGATGAAGCCCACGATGTCGTCGAGGATGAAGATGCTCTGCACCGTGTCGCCCAGCACCTTCTGCTGTGCCTTGAGCCAGTCGATGACCACTCGCGTGCACAGATCGATCAGCCTGTGGGCGCCCTTGGGGTTCTCCACCAGATCGATCATGAAATTCGTCGTGCCACGCACAAATCCCGCCGTGCACAATGGCCCGCGCGCAGTCACCATGGGCAGGATGTAGCCCGCGTCCAGAATCCTCTGCCGGACCATCTTGTAGCGGTGCAGGGTGAGGGCCGCAAAGGCGTCTGCTTCCACCTCGTACTCGGGAAAGTTGTCGATGTCCTCCAGATGGTAGAGCGTGTGATATTCGCTGGGCGTATTGTCCTCCCAGAACTTGATCTTCGCGCCCAGCACTGAGGGCTCCGCGGCCATGCCGTACTCCATCCACCACGAGGGGATAAAAATGACATCCGGAAACTCGCGCATGATCTTTAGGTTCGATTGAAACCAAAGCTCCGGGTCAAGGAAATAGTCCATGTGGCTGATCCCCAGATAGCCTGGTATCCAAGGGCTGTCAATAATCAACGCCATGGGGATCCTATCCATCTTTTCACGGCGCGCCGCGCGCTTAAATGTTTCCCATTGTTCTGGCCGCATTTCTCCCTCCCGATCAGCCTCGAAAGAGGTAATTCTTTCCATCGTGGCGGTTTTCAAATTCCAGTAACTGTTCCACCAGCTCAACAGAGGCTCCGAGCGGTGTCGTACTGGCCGAGGCTGCATCCGGGTCCGGTATTGAGAGTTCCGTGGGATATCGGCCTGCAGATTAAGTTCAACTCTCGTAATACTATAGGGTTTCCCTCCCGCGGCACACAACATCGATTCGCTTCACTGCGGTTCGACCAGATTCTATTGGCCAAAACCCGCCTTGTTTTCTGCGAGATAGAATCGCCCCTCCAAGAACCCAGACTACGCAGTTCGATCTGTCTTGCTCACCAAGAACGAGCCTCACAATCTGTGGGTGGAAACTTAGCAAAGGTCAGGCCAATGTGCACCAGTCCGGTGGGCCGAATAGACCCTGCGCCGTCGGCTGTAACAAAACATTCAACCGGCCTTCATCCTGCCGTAATCAGAGACATTCATATTAGGTCTGGTTGCCGAAACTAACATGAGCGGCGCCGCCTAAAGGCATTTGAGGAGATCGTGTGGGCCGCTGAGATGTGGCTGGACGAGCATTCGTCATCGCGGGTAGTGGGGTCATTTGCGTAGAGGCTTTCCTCACGGGCTAAGTCCGCAATCATCTCCGCGGAAATTTCGGCGCTGCTGCTCCTTCGGCAACCAGGAAGGTTGCGCCTTTTCGCTGCGTGCTCTTTCGACAGCGCTGCCAGATCGGGTTGAGTGTGGCTTTCGGCATGGTGCTGATTGAGTGGTCAGCAAAGGCGCTACCTCTCAAGACGGGCCCAGCACTCGCCGCGGCAAGTTGCATCGTGTAAAAGTTCGTGCGCACGGATTGTGTAAGATCTCAAGCTCCCCTCAAGCCACGGCGCTCGACAGGAAAGATTGCTGATGCACCTAAGTCATTGTCCACCCGACAAGAAATCGCTTCATACACCAATCTTCAATGCACACAGATTTCAAAGCAGGCTTACTTCAAATAGGAGACTACTGCATGTTACGCAAGTGCATAATCGGTATCTGCATCGCGTTGTTTGGATATTCCTTTGCGTTTGCCTCAAGTGCTGCGAGCATTCCCACTACCGAGATTCATGGGAGAGTGGTGGACGCTTCCGGTGCGGCAATTGCCAACGCGGCCGTTACCTTAACGGATTTGACAACCAACATTGTGCTGCACACGACGACGAACGCAAACGGAAAGTTTGATTTTAGCGGTGTGCCGGTCGAACCGCAGATGATAACTGTCGTGAAGTCAGGATTCGGAACATTCTCGCAGCAAGTAAAGCCGGCGATGACTGGCACCACCGCAAACGCGACGCTGAAGGTGGCCTCCATGGCGCAAAGCGTGACGGTGCGGGGTACCGTGAATCCCGAAGCCAAGCCGGTGCCTAGCCGTGAGGACGTAATGCTGACGCCCGATACTGTGCGGGTGCTTGACCGCCTGCAGTTGGAGGCAGCGGGACCACTTGCCGGTGGTGCGCAGATGATCCAGGCGACACCCGGCGCGAATGTTTTTGGATATGGAGAGACGGGCGGAACTAAATATTCGATCATGCTCAACGGCATCCAGCAAGGCTGGGCGGGCGAGGCGACCAGCTTTCCAGCCCCAGGCTCGCTGGGGGTTACCTTTGACGGGGTCCCAGTAAGTGACCCGGCAACGGGATTGTGGCAGTCGGCGACTATGCCGCAGAACTTGGTTATCCAGGACCTGTCGACGACCTACGGGCCGGGCCTGCCCATGAATCGGTGGTTCAACAGCGTGGGCGGATCGGTGGATTTCACGCCCATTCAGCCGACCGTGGGACGTCACTTGAGCGTAGCTCTGTCCCAGGGGCCTTTTGGCCAGCAGAACTTTGCCTTTGTCGGCAACACCGGTCAGTTCAAGGGCTGGTCCACGGTGCTGGGCGGCGGATTGGGCCGGGGAGACGATTACCTGCAGGGGCCGGACGGTTTCGGAAATCACTCCCAGAATGGATCGGTCTTCGGCAAGACGTTGAAGACCTTCTCAAAGGGAAGCATTGCGATGGGAATCATGTACTCCAAAGCCGGCGGCTTCCGTCCCACTACGATTCCGCTCACGGATGTGGGCCTCCTGGAACCGAACGGCACGCATTTCAGCGAGCAGACAAGCGGGTTCTATAACGTGCTTCCCTATGCGGCTTACAACAAGTACGACACCAACGAGATGTTTCTCGGCTACGGACGCGAGAACCTTTTCTTGAGTAATTCGAGCACGCTGCAAAATATGACTTGGTTCAACCACATCCGCCGTTTCCACGCGCGCAACGAAGATGCGCTCGACCAAGGCGCCGAGGTGAACGAGTGGAACAATCCGCACAGCAATATCTTCGGGGATGAAATCAATATGTCCCAGGTCTTCCCCTACAATACGATCAACTTCGGCGGCTACCTGTTGCATGAGCTCTATAACACGCGCAACATTTTCTATAACCCCAACAGCGGGGCCAGTGGCGCAAAGCAGATTGTTGGCAAGGGCTCGAAGTTCCGCTCAGGTTACTTTGGCCAGGACAACGTAGCATTTTACGCCCAAGATGATATTCACCCTCTTGCGCGTCTCCATATCATTCCCGGGGTACGTGTCGACGGCTTCGCCACCAGTTACAGTGACCAGGCGGCGCGCGACTTCACCTTCGCTCCCGGCGTGATTCCCTCGACGCACTGTTCGCTCTATCCCGTCACAGCAGATCCGTACAAGAACGTCTTGGGCTCACCCAACGCAACAGACCAGGGTTCGATCTGCGGCGCGCATGAGAGCCGTTCGGCAGTTGAGCCCTCGATTGACGCCGCGGTGATGCCGAAGGACTGGCTCACAATTTATGGCGGGTATGACACGCTCTACCGCAGCCCTTCGCTCGGCGGCGGCGGCGGCATGTTCCAGAAAGTGGATCCTAACTACTACATCCTGGCGAAAGGCGCCTACAGCCAAGGCGGCGTAAAGGTGCATTTCGAGAAAGCGCCCGGACTGGGGAACTTTATTGCCGGAGTGGATTACTACCACATAAGTTATACGAATCAGGAGCTTGACTCCGAGACCGCTACGGGCATCGAGCTCACCTCCGGCGGCAACTCCGCTTACCATGGCGTTGACCTGTTCCTTGACGCCGATCCCAACACCAACACGCATTTCTTCTTGAATTTCTCAGGAGAGGCCGCGAATTTCACTAACTATATCGTGGGCGGCACCAGCCTTGCCGAGTGCGCGGCGCAGGGGCTCGCATGCACTTCCTACGATAATCTGCCCGTCTGGAACACGCCCAACTTCACGCTGAACACCGGAATCTATTACGCGGTCCAGTACCATCATCACGAGTTAATCCAACCGCAATTTACGATCAATTCCACCGGATCCCAGCACCTGTTCAGCAACAATACCGGGGAACCTACTACGCAGACCATGCCGTCATATACCACGGCGAATCTTGCCTTCGTGGCTCCGCTCAACTTCCTCGAGAAGCAGTCCGTCAATCTGGAAATGAATATCATTAACTTGGCGAATTCCAAGTACAACCAGTTTGAGTACATCTCCAGCGGCGGGTACTTTGCGCCCCTGGCGCCGAACCCAAACAACGTTCCCAGCGGTTACATCAACGCCTATCCTGGGGCGCCGCGCTCGATCTACGGCACGATCACATATCAGTTCTGACGCGCGCTGGTGCTGTTGCCAAGCCCGGAGCGGGAAAGCCCTCCGCTCCGGGCTTGGCGCATTAGGATCGTCCGCAGCGGCAGCCGGAACGCGGCACCGAGGATCGAAGGAGCGCTAACAATGAAGACGGTCTGCAGGATGCGCGTCCCCGCAACAGGGCTGCAATGCAGTCTTGGAATTCGGATCATGGCTGAATAGTCCATCAATTGCGCTAAGATTGCATCCTATGTAAGACACGCCATAAGCAAATGTTGGAACGTAACGAAATCCTCAGTCGTCGATTCGCCGAATGCACGCAATCTTCAGCCCACTCTCAAAAAGAATGCAAACACCGCGTGGAACCCTAGTGCTGGGATTTGAAGCTAGAGTCGACTGTCTCGCGAGCCAACTGAAGCCAAAGGAAGTTCTCGCTGCTCTCAAGTGAGTCTTGCCCCGGCCATTCTTTCGAGCATCGCCACCGGCGCGGACTCCGGCATCACCATCGCGGCGGGATCGACGAGAAAGGTCTGTTCCAGCGCGTATTGGCCGCTGAGAACCGCGTGGGGAACCGTTTCGGTGTAGGCCATCCAACTCGAGCCAGGGGCGAACCGCACGGACTCTTTCGCGCAGCTAGCCTGATAGTTAGCATCTTCCTTCATGGCGTTGTGCAGCTGCATCATGAACTCATCGTAGGGGGTGCGCTTCCAGCGGGGCGCCAGCGCGCCAAGTCCGATGGCGCAGGCGATCCGCCGGCCGACGCGGCCCAAGGGGCCAGCAACGCGGGGCACGGCCAGCCTGCCAGGCACGTACGCTCCCACTACCCGCGCGAAGGGCTCTCCCACCACCCAGTCGCGCGTACGCTCAGGACTGATGTTATTGAAAAATCGTAGGATGCGCGCGCCGCGAGTGGGCCGCGTGGGAAAGGCGTCTGTGTGCAGCAGATCGTTGCGCCGACGCAGCGGCAGATCCCGAAATTTCTCTTCCATGGGACGGTAACTGGCGTAGTCGAGACGCCAGCGGCCGCCATAGGGCTTGAGAAATCCGGCGAGAAACGCCGCCACGGCAACCGAGTAGCGACGCAAGATGGCGTATAGGCAACTTGCTGCTTCCGGGTCGGACGTTCGCCGATCGAGGCCGCTCAACCGGTCGCGATCCGGCTTATAGGCGATATTCTTATGGAACCTGCTGCCGGTCTGCTGGCGGCCGATCAGGAATGCGCGGTCTGCGGCCGGGATAGGCACGGGGGTCTCGGGAAAGTAGAGGATGCCGCCTTCTTCAAGCTGCGCACACCACAGCCGCGCTTGCTCCAGGCTGGGAGGCAAGCTGCCGAGGGGAATCGATTAGACAGCCATCGGCACGCAATTCCTTCGAGGCGTAAGGCTTTCTACTTGCTCAACTTTGCACGCACCCACAAAGTTCCGAAGACCACCATGGCCACGGCTAAACCAATTACTCCGGCCGGGAAGCCTACATAGCGGTAGGTGTCTGCATAATTCACCGAATGGCCGCCCAGCAGGTTCCAGGCCAGTAGAGCAAAAATGGCGATGAATGTCGTGATGAAGAAGGTAAAGAACCCGGTCGCCAGCGTCAGCAGAAAGCTGGAGAAGAAACCGAAACCATTGAGCGGAAAACCGAGAAACCTTTTGCCCAGATCCTGGGCGGTTTGCGCGGATTGCATCATCTTTCGACCTCTCTCGTCTAGAATACAGATTCATGACCGGCACGGCACAGATCGAATTGTGGCCCGCTGAAAAAGTGGCCACCCAGGTGACCGTGAATCGCTCCCCGAACGGGATTCGGTACGCCGCGTGGAGCGAGACGCGCTTGCCCGAGGCGGACCTGGAGCGGCTCGTGGGCGCGGTGCCTGCTACCCTTTCCGACGCGCTGAGCCAGCGCGCCTACTACTTTGTTCCGCTAGCCATCGCCGACGCCGGCGAGACACTGATCGCCCCCTCCTACAGCATCGATCTGGGTGACCGCGCCGTCTGCCACCGCAACGCCAGCTTCGGCGCCACCGAGGCAGTCTTCCTTTCGACGCGCCTGGTGGAGGATCGCTTCGGCCTGGCCTTCGAGTTTTTCATCAACGTCGCGCATAACTTTGTCGAAGCTGCTGGCGTGCCGGAGAGCTTCGCCTCCCTGGCTTGGTCACAAGCCGAGGCTCAGGTGCGCGGCGAGACCAGCCAGGATGCTTGGGAGGCCCGGCGGCGCGCGCAAGAGGGCCAGCACGGCCAAAAGGGCGCCCAGGCGGGTATCGACGAACGCGCACGCAACAGCTTCTTCGAATCGGCATTTTCGGATGCGCTGGCCATCTACATGCTGTCACTGGCCGTGGATTTCGAGTACCACGATCTGCGCGAGCGCGAGTACCCGCTACTGGCCGCTGCGGCGCTGGCAGAGCGGCTGCACCACGTGGCCAGCCTCTTCCCCGCCAACCCTGGCTATGAGTTCCAGGTCTTGTACCGGCGCAAAGGATAAAGGATCTTCCGGTTCCAGGACATTCGCCGACGATCACCTCTTGACAACGGCGAAGCCTTCACTCAGGACCCGAAATCCCAGTTCTCCCGAGTTCCAGTCGATGGCGGCGTGCAGCAGGACGGCGGGCCAGAGTGACCCGGAGGCCAGAGCCAGGCAGGCAAAAAGCAGGCCTGCTAGCGCGGTCTTGGGAATGTGGGACCAGCCAAGATAAATGTGTCCGAGGCCGAAAAGTAGCGAACTCACAATGACCGCCGCAATCGGACCCATCCACAGCGCCAAGTACCAGATCATAAAGCCGCGGTAAAGCAACTCCTCGCATATGCCCGCCGTAGCGGAGACGATCCAGAAGGCCTTACGCTCGCGAGGCGTGTGTGGCAGCAACCGTGCTACGCTCTCAATCTGTGCCCTCACCTTGTCGATGGCCTCTTCTCGCTTGAGCACTTCCACCCGCTGCCAATAGAGAAATCCGACCAGCAAAACCGCAAACGCCATGCCGATTCCAAGCCTCAACGGCGCTGCGGGACTGAGAAGAATCCAGTGCCACGGCCTGCCTCGCCATGCCCAGAACTCGATAAGGCTAAGGGCAACCAGCCATTGGCCCAACACCGCAGCGTGGTAAAAGCGCACTCGCACGTTCGACACACCGGACGCCAGCCGCTTGAGAAACCGCGGCCAAACCCAGCGCCACTCCACCAGCGTGGCGATCAGCAGCACAGTAACCAAAACGTGATCGTAGATGCTATGGGTGCCGGTCATCCGAACCCCCTCTCAGGTGGTGCATTGCAGTGTGGACGCGTTCGCGGGGCAAGACTACATTTGCCGCGCGCGATGTGCGATCAAGCCGGCCATGAACGGCGCATACTTCGGGTTCCGTCTCCCGTCCGGTCCTCGAAGATGCCATACACTGAGGATTGGATCACCCCATGTCAATGCGCCCTTGCTGGGTCGAGATTTCGACGCAATCTCTGGCGGAAAACCATCGCTTTCTCCAGACCCTCGCCGCGCCCGATGCGGAACTTCTCGCCATTGTAAAGGCCGATTCCTACGGTCACTCACTGCGTCTCTGCGCGCCGGCGGCGGTGCGCGCCGGTGCAGGCTGGCTGGGTGTTACCTCCGTGGAAGAGGGTGTCGCGGCGCGGACGCTCTGCCCTGACGTGCGGATTCTCGTGATCGCGGGGGTCTTCCCCGGCCAGGGCCCCGCCGTGATCGAGCACCGGCTAACGGCAGTAGCATGGGAGCCCTGGCAACTCGAAGAACTGGAAACGGCGACGCACGCAGCAGGGCTAGCGGCCGGATCGGTGCCGGTACACCTTGAGATCGACACCGGAATGAGCCGCCAGGGCGTGGGACCGGAGACGCTGGCCGCGGTCCTGGCGCGCCTGCATCCGGCCTCGCCCCTCAGACTCGAAGCCGTAATGACCCACTTCTTTGCTGCCGACGAGGCTGATGGACGCGTAACTCGCGAGCAGCTCGCCCGATTAACCGATGCCCTGCGCCGTATTGAAGCCGCAGGCCTTTATGCGGATTGGCTGCATGTGGGCAACTCCGCAGCGCTTCTCGCGGGCCAGTCCCCCGCCATTGCGGAGCTGGCCGCCCTGCACGGCATGAAAGCGCTTGTGCGCCCAGGGCTTTCCCTCTACGGCCTCGTACCACGCTTTGAGCCTTCCTTTTGCGGGAAAGAGCCGCCGGCTTTGACCGCGGCGCGCGCAGCCCTGCGCCCGGTTTTGAGCTGGAAGTCCCGAGTGGTGAGCGTGCGTACAGTGCCCGCCGGAACGGCTGTGGGCTATAACGGCAGTTTCGTGGCTGCGAAACCGGCGCGCTTGGCGCTGGTAGCAGCGGGGTACGCAGACGGACTTGACCGCCGGCTTGGCAACTGCTTCAGCCTCCTGGTGCGCTGCCACCGCGCACCTCTTGTGGGCACCATCAGCATGGACCAGTCGGTCTTGGACGTGACGGATATTCCTGGGGTCGAGGCCGGCGACGAGGTCGTCATTCTCGGCACACAAGGGAGCGAGACGATCACCGCTTTCGACCATGCCGACGTCAGTGGAACCATCCCCTGGGAGGTCTTCACTCGCATCGGTCCGCGCGTAAAGCGCATTGCTGTTTAAGATCCTGCTTTTTCGCAGCCAGCCGCAACTTGCGTGACGGCGCTTAAGGCTTTGTGTTCGCCCCCTGGGTTCCCAGATCGAAGACGGGTGGAAACATCGACGAAATGAAGAAGCTGGCGAGGAAGATTACCCATATTTCGCGGCCCGTAGCATTTCTCATTCAGATGTATCCCGAAACCTCGAATCCCAAGTTGCGATTCCCTCATGAAACCGCAGCCCTGCAGGCCCTCCTTGCGGGTTGCGCGTGAAGGAGAAATGCCTTAGCTGCTTATCGCAGCATCGTGCAAGACGGGTCTTTCTTGAGGAAAAGCCCGCTTGACCGCACGGGCTTCTGCAAAGAGCAGCATCAAAACGCTGTAGCCGTGCCAATAAGGCCAAGAGAATCGGCGGGGCTTTAGCCCGCCT
>JAKABE010000007.1 GCA_021801945.1 Acidobacteriota bacterium | reverse complement strand
GAGATCCAACTAATCGGCCGCACCGTGGACGAAGCCACCGACGAGCTGGAGAAGTATCTTGACCGCGCCTTCCTTGCCGGCCTCCCGCGCGTCCGCGTCATTCACGGCCACGGCGCCGGCATCCTCCGCCGCGGCGTCCGCGAGTTCCTAAAGAACCATCCTCATGTAGCGGGAATCGAAGAAGCCCCGCAAAACGAAGGCGGGATGGGCGCAACCCTCGTTGACCTCCGCCAATAGTTGACAAATAGCTACAATGTAGCTACGTTTAACAGAGATGTCACTTACCGGGACTTCGAATTCCGTATGGACCCCTGAACCGGGGACATTCCAAAGGGTCGAAGGTGGCCGGGAACATTGGATCGTAGAGATTCTGCGCAGGGTCGCACGAGCGAATTCTGGCATGGCTCGACAACGTAAAAGTTCACGAGCGCTGAACTGTTGGAGAGACCATGCACAATTTGATTTTTGAGTGGGATGCCGTCAACAGTATCCACATCGCCCAGCACGACGTGCGATCGGAAGAAGCTGAACAGGTCATCTTGAATCGTCCCGTCGATCTTGGTTCCGAGCTGCGCACGGGCGAGATGCGGATTGCGCAGATTGGCGAGACGGATAGCGGACGAATGCTCGTTGTGATCTCTACGATGTCCGGCGAGAAGATTCGCGTTGTAACAGCGTGGCCTGCGAATAAGAGCTACAGGCGTTACTTCACGTCATTGAAGAGGAATGGCAATGTTGGAAGAATTGAAAAAGAAGACCTTCGCGAATGAAGCTGAGGAGGCTGCATGGTGGAAGGCCAACGAGGACGCACTTCTCGAAGAATTCAAGAAAGCGACCAGGGAAGGCCGCATTGGTATCGGCACAGCCGCGAAACGCGCAGCGCTATCGACAACGACGATTCGCCTCGCTCCTGACGACATTGCCGAAGCGCGCGTTCAGGCTGCCGAGCGCGGTTTGCGCTACCAGACCTACCTCAAGATGATCATTCACGAAGCCCTGCAGGCCGCAAAAGCGCGCAAGCCAGCCGCATAGCCGCGTTGAGGTCCAACCATCAACCGCCCAGCAGCTCCGCCGCCACTCCTGGCGCGGCCTTGAGCGCGGCGTCGATCTGCGCCTGGTCCTTGCCGCCGGCCTCGGCGATCTCCGGCTTGCCGCCGCCCGAGCCGCCCACCAGCTTGGCCACCGCGCCCACCAGCTTGCCCGCCTGAATCCGCTGCACGAGCCCCGGCGTCACACCGGCGATGATGGCGACCTTGCCCTCCGGCTGCGCGGAGGCCAGCACCACCACCCCCTCGCCCAACTTCAGCTTCAGGTTGTCCACCAGCGTGCGCAACTGCCCGCGCTCCAGGTTGTCGGCGCGGTGCGTGACCACGCGCACGCCCTTCACCTCCACCGCGCGCGCCACGGATTCATCCAGCCCGCCGGCCGCCGACTTCATCCGCACCTCTTCGAGCTCGCGCCGCAGCCGCTTCAGCTCGTCTTCCTGCGCAGCCAGCTTTTCCCGAAGCCCGTCCGAAAGACTGCCTCCCGCGGAGACAATCGAGGAAGTAAACTGCGCCAGCTCGTAATCCCGCCTGAACGTATCGAGCGACCCCATCCCGCTGATGGCCTCGATGCGCCGCACGCCCGACGAGACCGATTCCTCGCCCGTCAGCTTCAGCAGCCCGATCTCGCCCGTGGCGCTGGTGTGCGTGCCGCCGCACAGCTCCGTCGAAAAGCCGTCGGCCAGCTTCACCACCCGCACCTTGTCGCCATACTTTTCGCCGAACAACGCCATGGCGTGGTACTCATTCACGGCCACGTCGATAGGCACGTCTACCAGCGTCTCCACCTTCGCGTTCTTCAGCACCTCGCGGTTCACAATGTCTTCGATTTCCTGCAACTCCTCATCGGCCACCTGCGCAAAGTGCGAAAAATCGAACCGCAGCCGCTCCGGCGCCACCAGCGAACCCGCCTGCTTCACGTGCGTGCCCAATACCTGCCTCAGCGCCGCGTGCAGCAGGTGCGTCCCCGTGTGGTTGCGCTTGATCGAGTCGCGCCTCTGCCCATCCACCACCGTATTCACGCGGTCGCCCACCGCCAGCGGCGCTTTGAGCACAGCCTTGTGCGCGCGCACTCCCTGCACCGGCAGTACGCAGCCGGCAATCTCGGCGACAGTCGCATTGCCGTCGGTCGAGGTAAACCACCCCGTATCGCCAATCTGCCCGCCCGAGTCGCCATAGAAGCTGGTGTGGTCGAGCACGACTTCAACCTTCTCGCCCGTATCCGCCGCTGGCACGCCGTGCCCGCCTCGCACAATCGCCAGCACCTCGCAGTTCGCCGAGTTGAGCTGCCGGTAGCCCTCGAAGACCGTCTTCGGCAAATCCCGAAACGCCGGGCTCGCAGTCTTCTGCGATCCGCCCTTCCAACTCGCGCGCGCCCGCGCCTGCTCTTCTCCCCGCGCCCGCTCAAAGCCCTCGTGATCGAAGCCGATACCTGCATCTCTAGAGGCGTCCTGTATAAAGTCCTTCGGTAGTCCATAGGTCTCGTAAAAGTGAAATGCCCTGGGACCTGAGAGTAGCAGCTCCTTCGCCCTCGACTTATTCAAGCTCTGGATATAGCCATCAACATAAGCATTCAATCTATCAGCGGCGATTTGCAGGCCAGATTCGTGGCAGAATAGCCTCCGAATATCATTGTCCGATTGACTAGGCGAAATTGAGTCTGCAATCGGGGTGAGAAAGCTGATTTCGACACTTCCCAGGCCACCGGGAACCATGTTTGCGGCTTGAGTGAATGCATGTTCACGCCAGGTCCCGACCAACGAAGCAAAGTAGCTGTTCAGCGCTGAGGAACCCGCGTTCAGCACTCGTGCAAACTGTCTCTCTTCGGCTTCGATGACTTTAGCGACGCGACTGGCAGAATCGACGAGCTCGGGATACGCCCCCTTCATCAGATCCCGCACGGCGTACACCATCTCAAACAGAAACGGCTTCTCCTGCCCCAGCAGCCGCCCATGCCGTATCGCGCGCCGCATGATCTTGCGCAGCACGTAGCCGCGTCCCTCGTTCGACGGCAGCACGCCGTCCGAAATCAGAAACGTCGCCGCGCGCGAGTGATCCGCAATAATGCGCAAGCTCGCCGCAAGCTCGTCGGCGGTGCGGCTCTCCTGCTCAATGTCCCGTTCGCTTACCCGCTTTCCCGTAAGTTCTTCCGCCCTCTCAATCAGCGGCGTAAACAGATCCGTCTCAAAGTTGCTTAGTTTGCCTTGCAGCACCGCCGCCACGCGCTCCAGACCCATCCCCGTATCCACGCAGGGCTTGGGCAAAGGCGTCAGCTTGTAGGTCGTCTTCCCCGCAGCATCGGTCACCGCCGACCGGTCGAACTGCATGAAGACCAAATTCCAAATCTCCACATACCGCGCCTCATCCTGCCCGAACGGCTTATCCACTCCCGGCGTCTCGGCCGCCCCGATCCCCATGTCGTAAAAAATCTCCGAGCACGGCCCGCAGGGGCCCGTCTCGCCCATCTGCCAGAAGTTGTCTTTGAGGCTCCCCTCGCGTATCCGCTCCTTGGCGACGCCCGCCTCAATCCAGTACCGCTCCGCCTCGTCGTCGCGCGGCACGCCGTCCGCGCCCTCGAAGATCGTCACGTAGAGCCGATCCTTGGGAATGCCGAACCACTCCGGGCTGGTCACCAGTTCCCAGGCGTAGGCGATGGCCTCGCGCTTAAAGTAGTCGCCGAACGAAAAATTCCCCAGCATCTCGAAGAACGTATGATGCCGCCGCGTAAACCCCACATTTTCCAGGTCATTATGCTTGCCCCCGGCGCGCACACACTTCTGGCTGGTGGTGGCCCGCGTGTACTCCCGCTTCTCCGCGCCCAGAAAGACGTCCTTGAACTGGTTCATCCCCGCGTTCGTGAACAGCAGCGTCGGATCGTTGGCTGGAACCAAGGGCGAAGAGTGCACCCTCCGGTGCCCCTTCGACTCAAAAAAGCGCAGAAACAGCTCTCGTATCTCGTTTCCTGTGCGGTATTGCATAGCGTTCTTAGTGTAATTGGAATCAGGCGTCCGCCGAGGAAAGCTCCTCTTCAATTGTGGCGGGACTCAGGCGCGTTGCGATGGGGTTCAGCCGCGGCGCCGCAAGGCAACCTCAACCACGCGGAACATCTCGGATTCGGGGGCGGGCTTGCCGGTCCAGATTTCGAATTGGCGCGCGCCCTGCTGGACGAACATCTCCAGGCCGCTGATCACGGCGAGGCCGCGTTCGCGGGCGAGTTTGAGGAGCGGGGTTTCCAGCGGGTTGTAGACCATGTCGAAGACCACCGCGGCGTTGAGCTCGTTTTCCTTGATGGGCATGGCGGGCTTGAAGCCGGCCATGCCGCAGGGGGTGGTATTGATGATGGCGTCGAAGCGGCTCTTGGCCAGGAGTTCCTGTTTGAGGGCTTTGGCGTGGGCCTTGCGGGCAAGTGCGACGGCTGTGGGGTGCGTGCGATTGAAGATGAAGACTTCGGCGCCTCGCTCGACGAGGCCGAAGACGGCGGCGCGGGCTGCGCCTCCGGCGCCCAGCACGAGGATGCGCGCACCCTGGAGCTTGATGCGCTTTTCGAGAGGACGGACAACGCCGGCCACGTCGGTATTGAAGCCGTAGAGCTTGCCATCGGCGCCGGTGCGCAGCGTGTTGCAGGCGCCGATCCGGGCGGTAAGTGGGTCCATGTTGGCCAGATAGGGCAGGACCTCCTGCTTGAGAGGCATGGTGACGGCCACGCCGCTCACGGGCAGCTCGCTGATCAGAGTGAGCAGATCGGCGAGGGCCTTGACCTTGAGAGGAATCATGACGGCATTCACATTCTCGCGGCGGAAGGCGGCCGAATGCATGAGCGGCGAGAGTGAGTGAGCGATGGGGTTGCCGGCAACCCCAAAGATGCGCGTGGCCTGATCGAGCTGGTCTACGTGGTAGAGGTCGAGAAGCGTACGCGCGGAGACCTGGCCGGGCGCGGTTTCCAGGCCGGGCGCCTCGCCCGAAGAGGCAAAGGTAAAAACCGCTCCGGCGCGCGGGCCCAGCACTCGGCTAACCAGGCCCTCCTCGCCCATGGCGATGCCGACGATGTGCGAGGAGAGCGAACGGTCTTCGATCAGGCGCAGGACAGCGAGGTTATCGGCCAGGGTGCGGGCCGTGGAGACGACCTTCACGAAATCCGGCTGGAAGGCCTCAATGCGGTTGGCGGCCTGGTCCAAGCCCTTGGTGCGCGTAAAGTCGTGGAAGCTGACCAGCAGGGCCGCGCCCGCTGCGTGGAGGGCGGAGCGAAACTTGGCCAGTTGAGGGCGGGTGGTCTGCTCCGTCGACTCAACCTCAAGATCGACGATCTGACAGCCGGCTTCGGCGGCCTTGAGGAGCACATCGAGCTCCGAATTCAGGGAACCAGCGAAGTTGCCGCCAAAGGGCTTGCGGCGGCAGGTAGCGATGGCTGTCACGTCGCGGTGCCGGGCCAGGAAGGCCTTGAGCTGGGGCAACGCACCCGCCGGCTTGGCCAACGCGTCGAGGCGTAACTCGATGAATCTTACATCGCTTAGCGCCGCTTCGGCCCGCTCGAACAGCTCCGCCGGTGTGGCGCCCTGCACGGCCACGCAGAGCTTGGCTAAGCGCAACCGTGGAGCGCCCGAGGGCGGAGCGGGAGGAACAAGCGTGCTGGAGGAAGCAGAAGGCATTTCCTTTAATTGACGCATGTTAGCCGGGATTGGCGCAGGATGCAACCCTTCATTGCTGGGCCGCCCATGAAAAGGAACCGGGCTAGAAACTAGCATCGTATGGCAACCTAGTATCTTGGAGGACTTGCTCGCGATGCCCATAGACACTTCCCCTTCAGCCGTCACAGAAGAGATTTATGCCTGGAAAGCGGGCGGCGGTTTGTCCGCTGAGACGCTTTCAGCCTGGGTGGGAGCGCGGTTGGCCGCGCACGAGGCCGCGCTCACAGCCTTACTCGCTGTAGAAGCCCCGCGGACACCGGAAAATACGCTCCGGCTCTACGACGTGGCCCTGGAGCAGTTGAGTCTGGCGGGTTCGCAGGCTGGCATTCTGAACTCTGTAGCCAGCGAAATGGAGGTTCGCGACCAAGCGCAGACCGAGGCTCAGCGGGTAGCCGTGGCCGCCAGCGCTCTAAGCCTTAACCGTCAGGTTTATGAGGCGCTTGCAGCTATCAACCTGGAAGGCGCGAGCCCCGCGACGCGGCACTTTGTGGAGCGCACGCTGCTCGGCTACCGGCTGGCTGGAGTGGATAAGGACCAGGCCACCCGTGACCACCTGCAGACCCTGCACGAGAAAGCGACGATGCTGGCGCTCGAGTTCAGCCGCAACATCCAGGAAGGGGCGAAGACGATCCCGGCAGCCCCTACAGAGCTGGAGGGGCTGCCGGAGGACTACATTACGCGCCACCCACCGAATGCGGAGGGGCTCGTGACGCTCTCCACCGACCAGCCGGACATGCAGCCGGTGATGACCTTTGCCCGGAGCGCGATGCTGCGCGAGCGTATGTTCATGGCCTACAACACCCGCGCATATCCAGCCAACAAGCAGATTCTGCTGGATTTGCTGGCCACGCGGCAGGAGATTGCCGATGTGTTGGGCTTCAGGAGCTGGGCCGATCTGGCCACGGCCGACCAGATGATGGGTTCAGCGGCCAACGTGCGCGGGTTTTTGGCCAAGCTGGAGGAGGCCAGCCGCGAGGGCGCCGGACATGAGCACGCGCAGGTGCTCGCATTTGCCCGCCGCAGCGAGCCGGGGTTGAAAGCCATCGACATTGCCGGCCGTGCCTACTGGTATGAGCAGTTCCGGCGCTCGGCCTTCGCATTCGACTCGCAGTCGGTGCGGCCGTACTTCCCGTATGCGCAGGTGGAGGCGGGCGTGCTGGAGACGGCGGCTCGGCTGTTCAAGGTGGAGTTCCGGCCCGCGGCGGCGAGCGGCTGGCATCCGGCGGTCTCGGTCTTTGAGGTCTTCGACGAGGGGCATCTGGTGGGCCGCTTCTACCTGGACATGCACCCGCGCGAAGGCAAGGACAAGTGGTTCTCAGCCGCTCCGGTGGTCACTGGCGTGCGCGGGCGCTATCTGCCCGAGGCCGCGCTGATCTGCAACTTTCCCGGCGGGGCGGATGGCGATCCGGGCCTGCTGCAATACAGCGACGTAGTCACATACTTCCATGAGTTCGGCCACCTCATGCACGCCATTCTGGGCGGGCACACGGAGTGGGCCGGGGTCTCGGGATTCGCGACCGAAGGGGACTTTATCGAGGTTCCCTCGCAGATGCTGGAGGAGTTCTTCCGCGACGAGAAGCTGTTGCAGACCTTCGCAAAGCACTACCAGACCGGCGAGGTCCTGCCCTCCGATCTCATCCAAAAGATGAAACGAGCAGGCTCGTTCGGGCGCGCCGACTGGGTACGCTCGCAGCTCTACTACACCACGCTCTCGCTCGACCTGCACGACCAGGCCCCCGCGGGAATCGACCTGGACACGGAAACGCGGCGGCTCTACGAATCGCTGCAACCCTGGCGCTGGATCGAAGGCAACCGCATGTACGCAAGCTTCGGCCACCTGACCGGTTACTCCTCGAACTACTACACCTATGCGTTCGACAAGGTCATCGCCCTGGACTTTTTCGCGCAGTTCGAGGAGCGAGACTTGTTGGGCTGTGCGGCCGGCGCGCGCTACCGGAAGACGGTGCTGGAGCAGGGCGGCTCCAAGCCCGGCCGCGAGCTGGTGCGCGAGTTCCTGGGCCGCGACGAGGAGTTTGCGGCGTTCACTAAGTGGCTGAATGAGGAGTTTGAAGAGCAGCCTTTAGCTGTTAGCTCTTAGCGATTAGCTCTTTCTTCGTCAGGCAAAGGTTCTCCCCGGTCCGCGTGGTTTGCGTGGCGCCCCGCAGCGGAGCATATCGCTGAATCTTTGGGCCGCCGCGAGGAATCCATTTCCCGTCGAGCATGATCGGAATGGAGGTCAAGATGAAGATTGGTGTGCTTGGGTCGGGCGTGGTGGCGAAGACGCTGGCCAGCGGCTTCCTGAAACATGGCCACACGGTGATGGCGGGCTCGCGAACCCCCGCCAAGCTGAAGGAATGGGCAGGCGAGAACCCGAAGGGCGCCACCGGCACCTTTGCCCAGGCTGCGGCCTTCGGCGAAGTGCTGGTGCTGGCGGTGAAGGGCCAGGCTGCCGCCGAGGTGCTGCGCCTGGCGGGCGCGGAGAACCTGAAAGGGAAGCCGGTGATGGACGCCTGCAACCCCATCGAGGAAGCGCCGCCGGAGAACGGCGTGCTGCGGTTCTATACGAAGATGAACGACTCGCTCATGGAGCAGTTGCAGCACGAGTTTCCGGAGGCGCACCTGGTGAAGGCCTTCAACTCAGTGGGCGCGGCGCGGATGGTCGATCCCGAGTTCGTCGGGGGCAGGCCGACCATGTTCATCTGCGGCAACGACGACGGCGCGAAGAAGACCGTGAGCCGGATTCTGGACGAGTTGGGCTGGGAGTCGGCGAACATGGGCGGCGCGGAGGCGGCGCGGGCGATCGAGCCTCTGGCGGTTCTGTGGTGCATTCCCGGCTTTCTGCACAACCAGTGGACCCATGCCTTCAAGCTGCTGAAGTAGCGGGTTGGCAAGTCCGCAAGCGATCCCCATTTACCGGCAATTTCCCCCTTTTCCTGCACACTATTCCCAGGCAGGCCCTCCATGTGCGCATCCTCGCTTCCCATCGAGTCCATCCCGAACGTCATCCCCCGTCCCCTGGCCCGTCCGCCTGCGTCTCTGTCCCCCTCCTCGCCGAATTCCTATGCGCGCGTCCAAGCACCACCTAAATCGCGTCAATTAAATCATTTAGAATCAATATTTTATAGAATAAGCCGCGCGTCTCATTTCACTAATAAACAATTCCAAATCAATCATTTACCAGCAAAAAGAAGTGAAATGCGCACCCCCACCCCCCCCCCCTCTAATTTTCTCCTCTTATTCTCCATATCATCGAATCATCATTTAAAATCAATTACTTATTAATATTCTAGGTGTCATCGATCAGGGCGCACTCCGCCCGATTTCCGTCCGTTTCGGTCCTTTTCCCGCCATTGCGAGGGATCTCGCGTCTTTTCGGGCTGCTCTCGGCTCGTCGGCTCGCTGACTTGCTATCCTGTTTCGCGATGACGAATAAAAGCGACTTTCACGGCAGATGGGCTTTGGTGACCGGAGCCAGTTCCGGCATCGGCGCGGCTGTAGCGCGGGACCTGGCAGAGCGCGGGGCAAAGCTGATCCTCAGTGCGCGGCGCCGCGAGCGGCTGGAGGCGCTGGCCGCCGAACTCACCGCCAAGCGGACCGAGACGCGGATTGTGGTTGCCGACTTGAACGATCCCGGCGCGCCGCAGCAGATCTACGACGCCACCGAGGGCGCGGGACTGACCATCGACATTCTGGTGAACAACGCCGGGCTGGGGCAGTACGGCGCATTCCACGCTAGCCCGGTAGAGCAGGAACTGAGCCAGGTGCGCGTGAACTGCGAGGCCGTGGTGCGGCTTGCGCGGCTCTTCGTTCAGCCCATGGTGGAGCGGCAGCGGGGATGGGTGCTGATCGTGGCCTCGACGGCCAGTTTCCAGCCGGTGCCGTACATAACCACCTACGCGGCCACCAAGGTCTTCGACCGATTCTTCGCCCTGGGGCTGGCGGCTGAGGTAGCGCGTTCCGGCGTGAAGGTAACCGCGCTCTGCCCCGGCCCTACCGAGAGCGAATTCTTCGAAGTGGCGCGGGCAGGGGCCTTCAAGCGGCGTGTGCAGCGCGTGGAAGAGGTGGCGCGGCAGGGAGTGGACGGGCTTGAGCGCGGGCGGCGCACCGTCATTCCCAACTGGCGCGGACGGCTCACGTCGCGCCTGGTGCGTTTTCTGCCTACAACGCTGATTACGGGAGTCGTGGAGATGGCGGCGCGGCCGGCCGCAGACGAGACGAAGGGCTGAAGTGGGCGCGGATTGCGAGCGGCATGAATCGGAAATCCTTGGGTGATGATCAGAAAGTTGTGCGAAGGACGCACTAATTGTCACTGGCGGCCGTGACTAGGTGGAATGAGTCGAAGAAGTGTGCCACGTCGCCATCGCGACGCGCAGTCACCGCAGGGAAGGCCGCCATGAGCATGTAGAGCCGCTGGCCAGCTAGGATGAGACGGGCATTGAAGATGCCGCCGCTATCGTTCCGACCGACAAAATCGCGGACGGGATAGCCGTCGAGAGCCGTTCGCGACTCGCTGACCAGCGTGCATTGCGAGTGCGCCAGCGCATCGTCCCGTGCCATGTCCAGAGTTAGATCTGCTGACCCGCCGCTGGCCTGCATGACGGGCGGGTTGTCCTTCCAGGAGACGGAAAAAGTGGTCTGCGCATCTGGGTTAGAGTAGATCATGGTGACCGGATCGGTGCCGCCTTGCTGGTTATAGGCGGGAACCTCGATCTGGGCGGTGCCGGACGGCATTTCAACGGTGAAGCCTTGAGGTGAGCGGTCAACCTTCACCCAGTTGATGTGTGCCGGCTGGAGATCGGTGGTGGCTCCGCTGGACTCCGAGCCGCTCTCAAAAGGCGCGGAAAACCCCAATTCATCCCGGTGCAGATAGACGTAGACAACCCCCAGGATGAGGATGATGCCCAGGACGATGTAGATCCAGCGTTTCACTCTCTCAAGAGTGCCCCCTCCACCCGATCAATGCAAGCTGATTCTTATCTTGCAGTTTCAAACGGAAAGGGCGAACGAACAAACGGGCGCCTTGCAGGCTCATCTCAGACCGCCGCATGCGCGCGCGATTCGAGTTCCGCCAGGCGGCCGGCAAGCAGCGTCTCCAGCTTGACAAGCGCGGCGGAAAAGCCCTCGATGCCCTCCTTCAGCTTGTCGCTGGCCATGCTGTCGGCGGCATGCATGCGGTCAAAGGTGGTCTTGTCCATGACGATCTTTTCGATGGAATGTTTCTTGGCCGACTCCGGATCGAGCCTGCGCGGCAGCTCACCCTGGGTCTTTTCGAGCTCGCCAAGCAGTTGCGGCGAGATGGTAAGCAGGTCGCAGCCAGCCAGTTCGCAGATTTCGCCGATGTTGCGGAAGCTGGCGCCCATCACCACGGTTTTATGGCCGTATTTCTTGAAGTAGTTGTAGATGCGCGTCACCGACTGTACGCCGGGGTCATCGGCTCCGTGGTAGTCCTTGCCGGTGTCTTTCTTGTACCAGTCGAGAATGCGGCCTACGAAGGGCGAGATGAGGGTGGCGCCCGCTTCGGCCGCAGCGATGGCCTGATGCAGCCCGAAAAGCAGGGTCAGGTTGCAGTGAATGCCTTCCTTCTCAAGCACCTCGGCGGCGCGAATTCCCTCCCACGTAGAGGCGATTTTGATGAGCACGCGGTTGCGGCCGATGCCCGCCGCGTCGTATTGGGCGATGATGCTGCGCGCCATGGCGATGGTGCCCGCGGTGTCATAGGAGAGGCGCGCGTCGACTTCTGTCGAAACGCGGCCGGGGACGATCTCGAGAATCTTCTTTCCGAAGGCGATGGCCAGTCGCTGGAAGGCCAGGTTGGCGATGGCCTGATCGTCAGCATCCTCGCCCAGTTCCTTGCGCGCGTCCAGAAGTACGCCGTCCACAATGGACTGGTACTGCGGCATTTGCGCCGCCGCCGTGATCAATGAGGGATTCGTGGTCGCATCCTGGGGACGAAACTGTTCCATCGCCTCAATGTCGCCAGTGTCGGCGACGACCACGGTGTACTTGCGCAACTGTTCCAGTAAGCTGCCTGGCAAATTCTGCGGCATGATTCCTCCAGGGAATTGGCATTCCGTACAGACGTTCCTCGATAATAGTTTACCGCTCCTGCAATGCGTGGCAGGTTTACGAGATGCGGAGCGACTTCTGCAGATAGGGCGTCAGGCGCGCATGGCATTGAGCGCCTCAGCCAGGTCTCGAGCCAGTGTCTGTCTGGATTCAGCGGTGAGCTTGGCGCCCCGGCTGGTGAGGTAGAAGACATCAATGGCAGTTTCGCCCTCCGTATCGATGAGTGCGATCTTGATGTTGCACTGGTGCGAACTGAGGGTGAGCGCGATCTGCCGGAGCAGGCCGGGCAGATCCTGGGCGACTACCTGCAAGAGCGTGGAATGAGTGGAAGACTCGGAATCGAATTCCAGGCGCGTAGCCACCTCCACGCGGATACGGCTTGGGTGGGTCAGGTGACGGCGAGCCTGGAGAAGCTGTTCGACGGAGACCTTTTGCGCCACCACGTCGCGGATGTTCTCTAAGAACCTATCCTTTTCCGAGGGGTTGAGCTCGATGGTGCGGAAGACGTCGGAGAAGTGGAAGCTGTCTACGATCACGCCGGCGTCGTTGGAGAAAGCGCCGGCACGGACGATGTTCATGCCCCAGGCGGCCAGGGCGCCGGCCACGTCGGCAAACAGGCGCGCGCGGTCGCGGGTGATGACGGTCAGGTCGAATAGCTGCCGGCTGAAGCGCAGATCAAGCTGAACGGGGTCGCTGTCGAGGTTGAGGGACATCTGGAAGTGATGGCGAATCTGCTCGGGCAGGCGGGTTTGCAGATATCGCTGCGGAAGGCCTTCCAGGAATTGTTTCAACTCGCCGTGCTGCCCGGCAGGAACCATGGAGCGAATGCGGTTGAGCAGGGTGGGGTCGAAGGCAGAGTGATAGCGGGCCTCGTCCACCGAGCGGTCCATGTAGTTGGAGGTGGACATGTAGAACTGCCAGAGGTTTTCGGCCTTCCAGGGAGTCAGAGCGTCGGGGTTGACGGCCTTGATGTCCGCGAAAGTCATGATGGTGAGCATTTTAAGAAGCTGCGGGCTGCCAATCTTTTCCGCGAAGGCGCGCACGTTCTCCATGTCGAAGATGTCGCGGCGCATGGCGGCCGACATTTCCAGGTGCATACGGATGAGCGTGAGAACTAAGTCGCGTTCCTCGCTATCGAAGTCCAGACGGGCGAGAAAGCTATCGGCCAGCTCAACGCTCTGGCTGGCGTGTTCGCCCTCGCGGCGGCCCTTGCCGGTATCGTGGAGCAGAAGCGCTAAGAGAAACAGATCGAAGCGGTCGATCTCCGGCAGGAGCTGGGCAAGGCGCTGCTCGTATTCGTGCCCAGGCTGGCGCAGGCCATGCACGTTATCGATTACCAGAAAAGTGTGCTCATCGACGGTGTAACGATGGTAGCTATCGCGGATCACGAGGGCATCGATGCCGTGAAACTCAGGGATGAGCATCTCGAGAATGCCGAGAGCATGCATCGTGCGCAAGGCGTGCGCGGCATGGGGGCCAATCAGAACTTCGCGCAGTGCGTTCCACAGATATGGCCCTTCGGGAACTTTGATGGCCAGGACGGGCAGCGCGTCGTTGATGCGATCCTCAGCAGCCTGAGAGAGCATGTGGCCGTGCGTGGACATGAGGGAGAAGACGCGCAGGATGGCGGCGGTGTCGTTGAATTGCACCCCGGGTGGAACGTCGATGCGGCCCTGGTCAAGGAAAAACTCAGTGCTTGCAATGGGGGTGCGGCGGCGGCGGAACTGGCGATAGAAACTGACCGGCGCGGGCAGATGCTCCATCAACAACGCGGCGCGGCGGTAGACGACACGTGCGTGCCGGTAATAGGTGCGCATCCAGTAGGAGGGGTCCGCTGTGCCGCGTGTTTCCAGGCCAATGGAGCGCGCGGCAGCCTCGTCCTGCGACTGCCAGTCGAGAATATTGTTGTCGCGGCCAAACTGAAAGTGAAGAAAGGCGCGTGCGGCGGCCAGGAAATCAAAGGCGGCTTCGGCGTCGCCACGGGCACTCTGGAAGACGCCGCCATGCTGGCGCGGCCATTCCTTGGTTTCCTTGAGATGGAAGAGGATCGCAAACCAAACGGCAAGATGGTAGTCGCGCAGACCGCCAGGACACTCCTTGAGATTGGGCTCGAGATGAAAGATCGTGTTGCCGTACTTGGCGTGGCGGGCGCGGGCAATCTCGCCCAGCTTTTGCGTAATGGTATTCCACTCGCTCAGGACAAGGCCGGGAAGAACAACCTGGTGGAGCTTCTGGTAAAGAGGGAACTGGCCGGCCAGGAAACGGCGCTCAAAGGTGGCCAGGGTGAATTCCAGATTGTCGGGGTCGAAGCGGCCGGCTTCTTTAAGAGTGCGCAAGCTGGGACTGGCGCGCAGACCAACGTCCCACATGCCCTGGATGATCGAGCGGACCGCCTCTTTCGAATGCTCCTCGGTCTTGTCGTCGGCGAAAGCAAAGAGCACGTCGATGTCGGAATAGGGGAAAAGGTCCTTGCGGCCGTAGCCGCCGATGGCCACCATGGCGGCGTTCTGCGCGGGCAGGTCCGCAAAGGCGCGTCGCCACATCTCCACGACGATACGGTCCACCACGGCGGAGCGGCGGCGGATGGCGGCGGTGCCATCGCCGGTGCGCTCGCAGGTCTGACGTACAAGCGCCATCTCCCTGAGATACTGCTCCCGTAGATCGTCAACCGCCAAAGGCGCTGGATTCATGAGGTGTTTTGCTCGGCCTGCCGAAGCAAGAAGGAATTGTTAACAGCATAAGCGATATTGGCCGGAACGGGGTAATCGATCCCGCGCCAAGGAACACTCGGGGCCTATCCCTTCGATTCGCCGCTGATGACTGTTGTGATCGATGTCTTCGCTAAGATGGTGTGCGTCGCGGGCGGACATTCGGTTGGAGCCTTTCCCAACTCGTTCTTCCCTTCAGCAGGCAATCACAGAGCAGTGCTGGAGGCCGCGCTTGCAGGCAATGCCTGCGTGGCTCATCGGCTTGGCCGCTTATGTCTTTCCACTCGGAGGGTGTGGCCTTCTCAATCGCAGATTCGGTGAGCGGGGCGATTCTGGCCGGATGAACCATGCGGTAGCCGAGTTGGCGCAGCGGCGTATCCTGCCTTTGCAGATACTCCTCGTAGAGTTGGCCGAGGTATTCCTCGCTCGAGGCGAAGACAAGCCGCTCGGGCTGGCGTACTTCGAGAAATTCGCGCACCGCCTGAAAGACTCCGCTAAAGATGCGAATCGATGCGTGGATATTCTCAGATGCAGTCCCCTGGGAAGCCGCTTCGAACGCCACCCGCCACTCATTCGGCCCGGCCTCGGTGAAAGTGGCCTCAACACGGACTCTGGCGAGTTCAAAGCGAGCCTGCGCCAGCCCGGTCCCGTTCGCATCCTGGCCAACCGGCCAGAGCAGTTTCGCGCGCCAGTCGGGAGCTGCGATCAGAGCCTCCGAGAGGACGCTCATGTCGGGCTCCCAGGGAACGATATTGGCTCGCCGACGCCCTCTTACAGAGCGTTTTCTCCGCGCTCATCATTGCGGATACGGATGGCATCCTCGATGCGGCTGATGAAGATCTTGCCATCGCCGATGCGGCCCGTACGGGCGGCGCCGATGATAGCTTGAATGGCCTTCTCCTTCAGATCGTCGTGGATTACCATCTCGATCTTGACCTTGGGGAGCAGATCGACGGTGTACTCGCGGCCGCGGTAAAACTCAGTGTGGCCTTTCTGGCGTCCGTGGCCGCGGGCTTCAAGAATGGTCATACTCTCGATGCCTGACTCAAGCAGCGCATCTTTGACGGCGTCCAGTTTGGAGGGCTGGAGAATGGCTTCAATTTTCAGCATACGGAGAATGCCTCGACGGTTAGCGTATCAGGTGGGACCGCCGGTTGGCAGCGCCCACCGAATCCAGGAGCTTATTGTTCCTCACCATTAGAGAAACAAGTGGATCAGCTTTCAGTCATTAGCCCTCAGAGATCAGCTTGTTCGTGCGCAAATCGCAGCGTTCATCTGCAAAAGAAGCTGAAGGCTGAGGCCAAAAAGCCGACGTCTACGCGTTGAAATCGTAACCTTCCTCGCCGTGCTGCGAAAGGTCGAGGCCGGCGGCTTCGTCCTCGGGCGCTACGCGCAGCCCGACAGTCTTATCGACGACGAACAGCAGGACCAGCGTTCCCACAATGGAGATGCTCCACGCAATGCCCACGCCGGCGAACTGGTGAAGGATCTGGCTCCAGTGGCCGTCGATCCCGCCGGTGGGAACGTGGTCGCCGAAGATGGGGTTGATGACGCAGGTGGCAAAGACTCCGGTCAGGATCGCTCCCAGAGTGCCGCCAGCGCCGTGCACACCAAAGGCATCAAGGGAGTCGTCGTAACCGAAGATGGCCTTGACCTTGAAGACCATAAAGGAGCAGAAGAAACCCGCGAGCAGGCCGATGAGTAAAGCCGCAAAGGGCTGAACAAAACCCGACGCGGGAGTGATGGCCACGAGCCCGGCGACAGCGCCGGAGATAGCGCCCAGTGCGGTGGGCTTGCCGTTATTAAACCACTCGAAGATTGTCCAGCCAAGGATGGCGGTTGCGGTGGCAAATTGGGTATTGACGAAGGCGCTCGTGGCCAGTGCGTTGGCGGCCACGGCGCTGCCGGCGTTAAAGCCAAACCAACCAAACCACAGAAGGCAGGCGCCGATAAAGCTAATGACCAGGTTGTGCGGCGCCATCTTGGTGTGCGGGTAGCCCATGCGCTTACCTAAATAGAGACAAGTGACCAGGGCGGAGATGCCGCTGGTGATATGAACTACCGTCCCGCCGGCGAAGTCGAGGCTGGGAATGTGGCCGCCGACGGCGTTGAGTAGTCCGCCCACACCCCACACCATGTGCGCCATGGGGCAGTAAACGAGCAGCGACCACAGCGAGAGAAAGACCGCCATGCCGCTGAACTTCATGCGCTCGGCAAAGGCCCCGGTGATAAGCGCCGGGGTGATGATGGCGAACATGAGTTGGTAGACCATGTAGGTCTGTGCGGGAATGGTGGGAGCGTAGTTGGAATTGGGCGCCAGCCCCACGCCCCGCAGGAACATGTGCTGGAACCCCCCGATAAAGGCGTTACCGCGACTGAAGGCCAGCGAGTAGCCGACGACGGCCCAGAGGATGGTGATCAGGGCCATCATCGAGAAACTCTGCATCATGGTGCCCAGGACGTTCTTTTGGCGCACCAGGCCCCCGTAGAAGAGCGCCAGGCCGGGGCCGGTCATGAGCAGAACCAGGGCGGCCGAGACCAGCATCCAGCCGTTGTCGCCGGCGGACTGGGCCTTCTGGACAGCCTGTTCGAGGGCGGCAATCTGAGCTTGCGTGGCGGGCGCGGAGGGTTGCTGCGCGAGAGACAAAGCGGGAAATGCAAGGATAGCGGCGAAGAGCAGCACTTTAACGGCGCGAAAAGACATGCGGACTTTTACTCCCAAGAAGCTAGGCCGGACAAAAGTGCGATGGGTTGCGGTGGTATACCGGCCGCCATTTCGAACCAACTGCACAGATCCGTGCGCCGGCCGCGCAAGGTCTGCGAAGGATCGCCACTCCCGCAGCAGAGGAAGATGTGCACGGACAGGCGCAATTCGAACCTGCCCGCTGAAGGGCTTCGCTTATTTGCAAGATCGCATAGATCCCATAAAGATCCCATGAAGAAACCGAAGCCAGCTCTGGCATCTTTATGTTCTTTGTGCAGAGAGTTCCTGCGCCGTGTGAAGGGAGAGTCCGTGCGGGTGCGCCGGGGCCGGAGACAATTCGAGAGAACGTCCACATTGTCCTTGCAAAGTCCGGCGTGATATGAAGGTTTACTGACTCGCATTTGATCCGCATCGCAAATCGTTGCCGCTCAATGTCTGGAGGCCAGCGTGACAGGAGATCGATTGACGCGCCGCAAGTTTGTCCTGGCGGGCGCCGGGGCCGCGGCCCTGGGAGCCGCCCCGCGGCTGTTCGCCGCCGGCGCGCAGCCGGCTGCCGCCGAAACCGTTCACCTCTGGCAGAAGCATGAGCTCAACTTCCAGTCGGAACAATCCTTCAGGAACCCCTATACCGAGGTCACCATCTGGGTGGATCTTGAGGGGCCCGGATTTCGCAAGCGCGTCTACGGGTTCTGGAACGGCAGCCAGGAGTTTTGTGTGCGCGTGGTGGCTACTGCTCCCGGCACGTGGCGCTGGAAGAGCGGCTCGGAGCCTTTCGACGCCGGCCTGGCCGGCAAGGAAGGCTCGCTGATCGCCGTCGAGTGGAGCGAGCAGCAGAAGCAGGAAAATCCACTGCGCCGCGGGTTTCTTCAGTCCACGCCCGACCGCCATGCTTTGCAGACGCCCGACGGGGAGCCGTTCTTTGTGCTCGGCGACACATGGTACGCGGCGGGCACCAACCGCTTTCGCTGGTACGACGACGACCGACATCGGCCCATCGGCCCGGAGGCCGGCTTCAAGGACTACGTGCGCTACCGCAAGGCACAGGGCTACAACTGGATCAATATTCTCGCGGCGTTTCCTGGTTGGGAGACGGACCGGTATTCCTGGCACATTGTGATGAAAGATGGGATTACTATCCGCTCGGCGTGGGAGGAGTTTGGCACCGGCAGCGCCAAAAACATGGACAACGAGGGCGGCCGGCCGTTCCTGTTCCCGGGCAAGGTGCCGGGATACGAAAACGTCTTTCCGGACGTGGACCGCGTGAATCCGGAGTACTTTAAGTACATCGACCGCAAGATCGACTACCTTAACGCCAACGGCTTTGTTCCGTTCATTGAGGTGTCGCGCCGCGATGCCAGCGAAGCCTGGATGAAGTATTACTCGTGGCCGGAGTCTTATGCGCGCTTTATCCAATACATCTGGACGCGCTACCAGGCCAATAACACCGTGCTCAGCCCGATTCACCTCGACATTCTTCAGGAATGCGTGACCGTTCCGGATTTTCTGGAAGCGATTCATCTGGTGCTGCGCAAGTATGGGCCGCCGCCTTTCGGCAACTTGCTCTCGGCCAACTCCAATCCATCGACGCTCGTGAATTGGGGCGAGAACTCCTGGGTGACGTTGCAGCAGACGGGCAATCAGCGCGAGCACGAGTACTACTGGTACCTGACCGAGATCTACCGCGATCCGCATCCGCGTCCGGCGCTCGACGGCGAGCCCTATTACGCGGGATACTTCAATGCCCGCGGCAAGAATCCCGGCTACAAGTACGGCGCCAAGGGCGGCACGCTGCTGGACGACCAGTATGTGCGCTCGGCGATGTACGGCAACGTGCTCTCCGGCGGGTTGGCCGGTCATGTGTACGGCGCCGAGGGCATCTGGGGCGCGGACATTGAGCCTGCCGCGCCGACGAAGATGTGGGACGCCTTCCAATGGACCTCGGGTGGCCAGATGCAACATCTGCGGACCTTCGTGTTTTCCGTTGGCAGGCGCTATCAGGAACTGGTCCCGGATCGCGACTGGGTGGTTCCCAACGCGACCCACACCTTGAAGGGCTACGAGGGCTGGGCCTACGCGGCGCGCACTCCAGACAAGGAGGTCTTTCTTGTCTACTTCGAGAAGGGCTGCCCGCGCGGCCTGGTGCGGGGCGCAAAGGTGCTGAGCTACTATCGCGCGCGCTGGTTCGATCCGCGGTCGGGAACCTGGAGCGACGTCGGGAATGGAGTGATCGAGGCGGATAAAGTCGGGGAGATTCACCTGCCCGACTTTCCCTCCGATCTGGACTGGGGTCTGAGCCTCGTCTACCAGGGACCAGCGCCCATGCCCAGCCACTTTTAGCGGCCGTCTGCCGAAGATCCTTGCGTCACGCGCAGCCGCGGGGTGAACTGCCCCGGGATACCCTCCCCCCCGGTCTCTGGGTGCAAATATTTGATTCTTATCAGCTTATGAGATCTGTCCTCCTGTAAAGGCTTAAATATACTTGACAAACCAAATCATTAAAGCGACACTTGTATCTATGAAAGACCTCAAGACCCTAACTGATGCAATCCGTTGGTTTTCTGATCCGATGCACTGCGTTGAAGCGGTCAAGCAGATGCGCTGGCCGGACGGTAAGGTGCTGTGCCACTTCTGCGGAGCGGATAAACACTACTGGCTGGCCAAGCAGATGCGCTGGAAGTGTGCCGTATGCCGGAAACAGTTCTCTGTGAAGTTAGGGACCATCTTTGAGGATTCCGCTATCAAGCTGGATAAATGGCTTGTTGCGATTTGGTTGCTTGCCAACTGCAAGAACGGTATCAGCAGCTATGAACTTGCGCGACACATCGGGATCACTCAGAAATCAGCATGGTTTGTGTTGCAGCGCATCCGGTTTGTGTTGGCCGATGGCGGATGGCCTAAGATGGGCGGGGATGGCGGCCCGGTAGAGGTAGATGAGTGCTATATAGGTGGAAAGCCCAAGAACATGCACGCCAAGCGCCGTAATGCCCTCAAGCTGGCCTATCGGGGAAGCGATAACAAGACTCCTGTCTTTGGCATATTGGACCGGGAGACTCGCCAGGTTCGCGCAAACGTCCTTAAAGACGTAAAGCGGGACACTCTGCAAGCGCAAATTCTCAAAGAGATCGAATCAGGCTCTACCGTCTATACCGATGGCGCAACCGTCTATGACCATCTCAGCACTAAGGGATTCGTCCATGAAACTGTGACCCATATTCAGGAATATGTGCGCGGGCAGGTTCACACTCAAGGCATTGAGAACTTCTGGTCACTGCTCAAGCGGGAATTGAACGGAACCTATGTTGCCGTCGAACCGTTCCACCTTGGCAAATACGTGGATGAGCAGGTGTTCCGCTATAACAACCGCGCTACCAAAGACAATCCGCTGAATGACCGGGATCGCTTCATGGCCATGCTATCGCTAATTTCGGGCAAAAGGTTGACCTATGCCGCCCTGACCGGCAAGGTGGGAGAAACGTCGGGTCGGTAACGCAAGATGGACTAAGCGTGATGGCGTTTGGTTTCGGAGACAGCGGCGGGGGAAACGATAGGACGCGACCGGCGATTCGGTTGCCGGTTTTCCTTTGCCCAATCCCTTGCGGCTTTCTCGTCTTCCATACGTCTCTTTAGCTCATCGTGCGGCACACTCACCACCGCGCGGAGCAGGTTCTCGAAATTCGTGTGTGCCTCTGACTTCATGGCGTTATCATAGCGCAATCTGAAACGGAGGATCATCCACGCGATGAAGGAATTTCTATTGGAATTGGTTGAACGTCTGGAGCAGCAGCGACTTCTGCTGATACAAATTGCGGATCGGGTTGATGCCCTTGAACAGGCTGTAGATCACGCGAATTCTCAAGCCGCTCGTATTCGCGTACAAGCTCTGCAAACCGCAATTCATGCTTCCGACGGCGAGCGTACAGCATATCTGTCCCTACACGAAGATTTGAGGATACAGATTTCAAAACTTCCAGACTAATTTGCATTTGGATACACTCCATACCCCGCCAGCCAGCGGGGTTTTCTATTATTCATTCATGGCAGAAATCTGGGAACATCCGTTTGGTTATGCCTCCCTAAAAATCGAACGGGCCAAGGATCACATCTCGAATATCGAGAAGAGACTCCTCTCCTCTCCCAACCATTACGGACCCCGCCTGTACGTCGATGCGCAGACGGGGAAACAATTTCTCCACTACAGCCTTACTGATCGCACGCTGACCCAAGAAATATCCCTCACCGTTGGAGATGCTATTCACAATCTCCATAGCGCCCTCGACATCGCGTGGTGCGCTACCTATTGCGCCCTTGTTTCTAGCGCCGATTCCAAGTTCCGTAAGTTCCCGGTCTACCCCAAAGAGGAAAGAAGAAATTTTGAGTCCAAAATGCGAGGAAAAATGCCAAGTTCCTCTGCGCTCTTCGACTTTATTGTCAATCGCGTGAAACCGTACAAAGGAGGGGATACCGATATTACTTCCCTCCATGAACTCGACATCGACGATAAACACCGTCTCCTGATTCCAATGCTCACGGTCACTTCGCTTGATGGCGTGGAACTCCAGCATGAAGACGGGAGAATTGAGCGATTGGACATCACTCTGATACGCCCCAACTTTTACAGGAAGATGGTTCCCCTTGAGACAGAGATCAAGCATCACGGAAAGGCGAGATTCCGCATAACGTTCCGCGAGGGAGATTTCCTGCAAGGCGAAGAGGTGATCCCGACGCTGCTTCGCTTTACCGCTAAAGCCAATCGCATCGTCCGAATCCTGCAACGGATGAAATAGCGGAATTGCCCACGAAGACACAGAAACTATATGCTCACAAATTTCAGGTTAGCCAAGTATGTTTATGCCCCTGTAAATATTTGAAAAGACATATAATTGCACGCAGAAATTAGACAACAAAGGCTTTACGGCTCACTTTGAGCCATTTTGCACCATGCATTGTGCATTCTCCGGATCATGGGCTTGCGCAATTCCGCGCGTATGAACCCACGGGGCCTTGCAGCGGGAGGCCGCAAAGCTTAGGGGTAACGGACAGGCGCATGAGCCGCCAAGGAAACCAAGAGGGAGACGGAGAATCCGTTTCAAGCAAAGATGCGCCGCGCCCGACGGTAGATCTCCGGAGTAGCGCAGACGGCGATGGCTCTGATCCTTTTCGTGACTCCGTTCTCTCAGGTGCGGAGCAGTTTTGCACCTCGGGTAAGTATGCGCCGGAAGGGGTTAATTTCGCGCAGATCGGGCATGCGATTTGCGTGCTCTTCTTCAGCCGGCTTAGCCGCCGTGGGGGCGCCCCATTTCGTACGGAAATCCCAGGGCCCCGGTCCGTCCGCCATCATCTCCGTTTACGGCAGGGGATTGGTGAAGTCCTTGGGGGGGGTAAGGGAGGCTCCTGGAATGAGGACCGGCGTCACGCCGGTGTCCTTGCAGGTCATGGCCGGCGGAAAATGGTTCACCACGGAGTTGGGAATCTCCGCCTCCGCGGCTGGGATCGGCGGCTTGGCTCCCTTGAGCCGCGCCGCATCGAATCCGCCCAGCAGGTCCGTCAGCTGTGGCAGCGTGTCGCGCGGACCTTCAGGCAGGTAGGGTTTCTCGTCGGGCAGCGAGGCCAGCGGCGGAAGGTTGAATAGCACGTCCAGAAACTTTGCAAAGGATGCGGTATCGCCTGGGTTGGAGATGATGCCGCCCGACTTCGCATACGGGGAGATCAGAATCAGCGGTACGCGCGGCCCATCGCCGCAGGGGTGTTTGTCCGGGCACTGTTCGAACGCCGGCGGGGGAACGTGATCGTAGAAGCCCTCCGAATCGTCCCACGTAATCACGATGGCCGAGTCCTTCCAGTAGGGACTGCGCGCGACGGCGTTCACCACCTTGGCCACCAACGACTCGGACAGTTGGGAATCCGAGTAGCCGGGATGGTCGTCATCCCCGAGCATTTTATGCGCCGCGGGATTGGCAGGCTTCCATCCGAAGGGATTCCGGTCCCCGCCCTTGATGAAGACCACGCTCTTGGCGGGCAGCTGCCGATTCCGCATCATCGTGAAGAAGTTCAGCAGGTCGTGTTCGCCGCTCCACAGCGATGGGTTCTGACGAATGTATCCGAAATACTGGGGCGAGTTGTGGTGGGTAACATAGCCAGGGTGATTGTTGCCGACGCCGTCGCCGAAGCCCTCCTGGTACCAGGCCCAGGGCACCGCTTGGCGGTTCAGCTTGGCCAGCTCACCGATGTCGGCCTTCACGTCGTCGGTGTCGATCTTTACCTTTGTTGCATTGCGTCCGCTCAGCGTCAGCATCAGGGTGGCGTAGGTCTGGTCATACTGCAAGTGACCTTTGGCCTGCGCGGGCGTGGCGTAGGGACCGAAGGCCGGATTCAAGTCGTCCACGACTGGCTCGCCCTTCCCTTCGGTGGAGCGAAACGCCTCCTCTGGATGGCGCGCCGCTTGGGTTTGTCCCGTCTGTCCCGCGATCAGATCGATGTTGCCCGGCGTCGAAGGGCCGTACATGGCCTGAAAGATGTGGTCGTAGAGAGCGAAGCGGTGCGCATACATCCACAGGAAGGGAATCGTGGTGCAATCCTCGTGCGACATCGTCAGCAGGCCCAACTGCTGGGCATGCCGGGGACTGGCCCACGGCTTGTTCATCAGCTTCTTTTCCTCGTAACCGACAAAGTCGTCCATCTTTCCATGGTCGCTCTTGGCGATCAGCGCCGGCCGCGAGTGGTCGGCATCGGAGGTGTCGGCGGCCTTGAGCAGGAACGGAGTGACCCAGGTTTGGCCGATTGCGTCCCACTGCCGGAATCCGTGCGCGCGCGCCTCGGCCGAGGCCAGGTTGTCGGCGCCCGGAAACGATCCGAAGTAGGAGTCGAACGACCGGTTCTCCTGGTAGATGACGAATACATGGTGAATGTGTGCGCGCAGGTTATCGATCAGTTGCTGCCTGGCGTTCTTCTGTTGGTTCGCTGGAGCCGAATTTTTGCCCTTCCGGCCGGCGCCCATCCGCGGCTGCGCGTTCGCTACCCTTGCCAGCAGGAACAGGCAAGCAAGCGCGGCCAGGGCCAGCCGCGCGGCGGCACGCTCGCGTTCATGTTGAATTCCCAGCATTCCCAAGTGCGCTTCCTTGTGCTGTCTCTTCACGCATGCCTCCTTGGGCGCCGCTCGACTGGCGCTTCTGATTGATCGTTACACACTTTATTTGTATCCCGCGCCCTCGGATGCGCGCTCTGGCGAGCCGAGCTTCGGCAGGGGCCGGCAGCGAGGCGCCGATGAGGGCGAAGGGTTGCACATGCCCCGTCCCAGCTCCGCCCTGACGGAGCGGGAGCGAGGCCCCAGCATCATTTCAGGAGTTTAGATGCGCCCGCGCTACAGCGCGGTCTCGCCGCGCTCGTCGTTGCGAATGCGGATGGCGTCCAGAACGGGGAGGATGAAGATCTTGCCGTCGCCGATGCGGCCGGTTCGGGCGGCGGCGAGGATGGCCTGGACGGCCTTGTCCTTCATGTCATCGTGGACGACGATCTCCAGCTTGACCTTGGGATTGAGGTCGATGGTGTACTCGCGGCCGCGGTAGAACTCGGTGTGGCCCTTCTGGCGGCCGTGACCGCGGGCTTCGAGGATGGTGATGCCTTCGATGCCGGCTTCAATGAGCGCTTCCTTGACGGCGTCGAGCTTGGCGGGTTGGATGATGGCTTCAATCTTGAGCATCGGAAAACCCTCGACGG
>JAKABE010000290.1 GCA_021801945.1 Acidobacteriota bacterium | reverse complement strand
GTCAACGAGATAGTGTTGGAGATCCTGTTGCAGGGTGCTCCCAACGTACTTCAGCACCCCGGCTGGAGGAGCCAGCGTTGTAGGGGTAAGTATAAGATTACGTTTAAGATGGTCGGGGCGGAGGGATTTGAACCCCCGACCCTCTGCTCCCAAAGCAGATGCGCTACCAGGCTGCGCTACGCCCCGACGCCGTGTTTCGATTGTAGCGCGAATCAGCCTGGCGCTGACCGCGTGAAGCTCACCAGCGGCGCATTGGATTCGGCATGTCCGGCTACTTGGGTCAAGTCATCCTGATAGGCTTGCAGCCGATCTGGCATACGCGAGGAATCGGTAGTAGGTCAATTTGAACGGTACGGACCTCAGCCCTCGGGCTTCTGCACCTGCAGCGCTCGAAAGAGCACGAACCACAGCAGCACGCAGACGGCGCCGCTCAAAACGGCGTCGGCAAGAAAAGCGCCGGTCACCCCGCGCCAATCATACCCGTGGCCGTCGATTACCTCCATGTAATCGATGGGAAAATTCATGGCGGCTGACAGCAGCGCGAAGATGGTGGCGGCCAGCGGATTGCCGGGACCGATGACCTCGTAAATCACAGCGAATCCCGTCGCGAACGCCGCGGCCTGGAAGATGTTCTCGCCGAGGAAGGCGACACCGTAGGTCCATGGAGCACGCGGCAGGAGCAAAAGGCTGAGCGTGAACCCCGCTCCCACCAGGCCGATGACGAGATAGAGAGGCCGCAGCGGGAACCTCTTGGCCAAGGACGGCACCAGCGAACAACCCCAAACGCCGGCCAGGATGGAGCCGGCTCCGCCAATGAAGCTGACCAGCCCGGGACTGGCGTGAAAGTCCTTGCCGATGCCGCCCAGCACATTGGTGAGCGCAAAGGAGGCGGACGGCAGCGCGAACAAGGTCAGGGCCACCAGAACCTCGCGGCGCTTCAGCAGCGAGGCCACGGCGCGCGCAAAACGCAGAAAGCTTTCGCTGGCGAGCGTCTTGTCCGGCGGCGGAGCGGGAATGAGAGGGAAGACCGCCAGTGGAGCGAGAAATGCGGCGAAGATGACAGCCGCGGCGTGAACCGGCGCCAGATGCTGCGTGACAAAGCCGGAGAGCAGAATACCGGCGCCTCCGCCGCCGATGTTGGCGGCCGTAACCCAGGCGCCGAGACGGCTGTCTTGCTCCTTATTGATGAGGCTGCCCGTCCAGCCGCCTTGGGCGGCGCCATACAACGCCAGCGAGCTATATCCGACGAGCATGAGGGCTACCAATTCGCTTTCCGATGAGTGATGGAGCACGGCAAATGCGTTGGCGGCGACCGCCAGGAAACCAAAGACCAGGGCGTAGGTGCGGCGGCGGAATCGGACGTCGAGAAAAGGCGCCAGCAGGAAGATCCAGAAGCCGGGCGAGGTGATGATGGCCACATCCACCGCGATATGACCGCCGGAGACGCCCTCGGCGGCCAGCATCTGCGGCAGGGTCACGATGATGAAGCCGGCCATCATGCCGAAGGTGATGACGGGAACGGCCAGAATCCAGAGGGCGGGAACGCGGCGTTGCGGGCTCAAGCGCGTCCTCCGGAACAAAGCCTGGAGACTCGCTCATCTGCCAGCGTGCGAGATGAGGCAGCGATCAAAGGACAAGATCCTCCTGCTTGAGGTGTAGACGTTGCACGGACGCATGCGGTTCGGGCACGGGAGAACGAAAGAGAATAGCAGGTGCAGCGTCGTGCTGGGCAGCCGCAGCATTGACCCACGCGCGGATTCGGCCTCCGCCCGTGGAGCGAAGAAGCGCGGTGGGAGAAGGGATGGCAGAAGGCAAGCGTTCCCAACTCCGTGCCACGTGGCGAGGGCCATCGCCCTCTTGACTGAGTTGATTAGAATAGTCTGCGGCTGGAGGCCGCCATGGAGCCATACCGCTTTCATGTCTTTGCCTGCACGCAGCAGAAGCCGGAGGGTGCCCCCTGTTGTTCCGCTCAAGGGGCGCTGAGCCTGCTCGACGATCTTGGCCGCGAGATCAGGGAGCGCGGTCTCGACGGCCAGGTGCAGCTCACCACCTGCGGCTGCATGGGCCTGTGCGAGGAGGGCCCGATTCTCGTCGTTTATCCGGAGGGCGTCTGGTACCGGCGTGTGCAAGCATCGGATATTCCTGAGATCGTCGCTCGCCACCTGGGCCTGGGCCAGGCCGTCGAGCGCCTGGTCTGGAACGATGCGGCCGCCATGCATGCTCTGTCTACCGAGCATGCAGAGAAGTTCCGCGCCACGGCGGCGGCGCGCGAGCGGGCAGGCGTGCTGCCCGAGCACATCGAGCAGATGATTCGCGGCTACATGCCCAGCCGCTCCATCCTGACCGCGCTGGAGTTGGATCTCTTCACGGCCGTCGGCTCCGGCGCCCGTGCCGAAGAGATTGCGGCGAAGATCGAAGCCGATCCCCGCGCCGCGGCCATGCTCCTCGACGCGCTTGTGGCCCTCGGACTGATCGCCAAGAAGGATGGCGTTTATCGCAACACGCCCGAGTCGGCGCGCTTCTTCGCGCGGGATTCCCAAGACAGCCAGCGCGACGGCCTGCTTCACACCGCCAACATCTGGCACCGCTGGAGCATACTCACGGAAGCGGTGCGCCGCGGCTCGGCGGTTGCTGACGGCCGCGCGCGCCCTTCAGACATTGGCGCTTCGGATTGGACCCGCAACTTCATCGCCGGCATGCAGCGCAACGCCCGATCGCGCGCTCCACTGGTTGTGAAGACGCTGGGCGTCGAGGGCGTGCGCCGCATCCTCGATCTGGGCGGCGGTTCCGGCATTTATTCGATCGCCTTTGCGCAGGCCAGCACCGATGTGCGCTGCGAGATACTCGACCTGCCGGAGGTGATCCCGTTGACCTCCGGTTATGTTGCCAAGGCCGGTGTGAGCGCGCAGGTCAGGCTCCGCGCCGGAGATATGCTGAAGGACGATTTGGGCTCCGGATACGACCTTGTTCTGCTCAACGCCATCTGCCACATGTTCTCCGCGGAGCAAAACCGCGAGTTGTTCCGCCGCATCCGGCGCGCGCTTGCGCCCAAGGGCCGCCTCGCCGTGCAGGACTTCATCCTCAACCCCGACAAGACCGGCCCGGTGTTCGCGGCTCTGTTCTCGCTGAACATGCTGGTCGGCACTGCCGGCGGCGCCTCCTATAGCGAGCCCGAATACGCCGCGTGGATGAGAGAGGCCGGCTTTGCCGAGGTGCGGCGCAGCAACCTGCCTGGCCCCAGCAGCCTGATTGTCGGCCAAGCGGCATGAGCCAACCCGCCTCGCAAGAGCATTCCATTCCTGTATGATTGGGTGTTTGGCTTAAGTGACGGCATCGATGTCCGTTGCGCTAGGAGAGAATGATGGAAAAGTCCGTATGGGGTCATAACGAGGAGGGCGTTGACGTCCCTATTTTTACGTTGGCAAGCCAGGATGTCGAGGTTCGGGTTATGGCTTACGGGGCCAGGCTGGTGAGCGTCCGCACCGCCGACCGCGCCCGTCGGATGGCCGACATTGTGCTCGGCTACGATACCTTGCAGGGCTATCTGGACGACACCAAGACGTTCCTGGGTGCCATCGTCGGCCGCTACGGCAACCGCATTGCTCATGGCCAGTTCTCCATCGACGGCAAGAGCTTCCAGATCCCGTTGAATGACGGTCCCAACGCCTTGCACGGCGGGCCCGTGGGCTTCGATCGCTTCGTCTGGCAGGCAAATGAGGAACGGGATGCGGTAGAGTTCACTCACGTCAGCCCGGATGGAGACATGGGCTTTCCGGGAACGCTTACGGCCAAGGTGCGCTACTCGCTCAAGGGCAACTCCCTTCACATCGGTTACAGCGTAGTCACTGACAACCCCACGGTCGTGAACCTGACCAACCACGCGTACTTCAACCTGCGCGGCGACGATGACGGAAACATTCTGGGGCACCTGCTGGAACTGCACGCGGACCACTACACGCCCGTGAACGCCAATCTGATTCCGGAGGGTGAACTGGCGCCCGTGGCCGGCACGGCGCTCGACTTTCGCAAAGCCGCCGTCATCGGCGCCCGCATCCATGACTCCAACGAACAGCTCAAGCGCGTAGGCGGTTACGATCACAATTTCGTGGTGAACGGCCCGGCCGGAACCCTTCGTCCTGCTGCCGTCGTCACCGATCCCGGAAGCGGCCGCACCATGACGGTGGAGACTACCGAGCCCGGCATTCAGTTCTACTCCGGCAATTTTCTTGATGGAACCTTCACCGGCCGGCACGGCATCAAGTACGCCAAGCGTACCGGGTTCTGCCTTGAGACGCAGCACTTTCCCGATTCGCCGAACCACGCCAGCTTTCCTACCACGGTTCTGCGGCCGGGAGAAACTTACCGCTCCACGACGGTCTTTACCTTCAGCATTGCGTAGCCTCACGGGCAGAACGCGTTTCCAGCGCAAGTAAGAATGGCGTGCTCAAGAGCGCTCCAGCGGTTCTGTGTGGTATTTCAGGTTCGCGGGACGCGGCATCTGTCTCAACGTTGGATCCTCTTCGCGCATATAGAGAACCCTTCAGCGCCCGCTGGCACTTGCATTTGCCGCGGCGCGCTCGAGGACCAGCAGAGCCAGTTGCCGGTTGATTTCTGGAGACTCCAGGCGAACGGGCCGGGGGTTAGAATCGTCACGGTGCGCTTGGAGACGGAACGGGATTCGGGAGTGCCTGGAGGAGCGTGATGAGCTTTGATTTTAAAGGCAAAGTTGCCGTAGTTACCGGAGGCGCGTCGGGAATTGGCGCGGCTACGGTGGAGACGCTGTGCCAGCTGGGGGCGCGCGTCGCCGTGCTGGACCGCGTTCCCGAGAAGGGCCAGCGCCTGGTGAATGAACTGGCCGGCAAAGGCCATGCGGTGTCATTTCACTCCTGCGACGTGACCAATGAGGCCAGTGTTCAGGAGGCCTCAGAAGCCGCGGCGCGGGAACATGGCGGCA
>JAKABE010000289.1 GCA_021801945.1 Acidobacteriota bacterium | reverse complement strand
TTCCTCATAGGAGATGCGCGGAATGGTCATGAAGGCGTCGCGGGTGCGCACGTAGTTGCCCAGGCCGTTCATGCGGCCGATGGCGTGGAGTTCCTCGGCTTTGATGTAAGGGCCGGCGGGATCGACGAAGCGGTCCTCGACGTAGAAGTTCACGATGCGGCCGAGGATGATGCGCGAGCGGCCGATCTCGATGGTGGTGTGCTCGCGGCACTCCAAGGCGGCGTGGGCCTCGGCCAGGCGCGGTACCTTGACGGAGTGCGACGGGGCGGTGGTGAAGCCGGCGATCTCGACCTCGTTCATTTCGGCGGGAAAGTCGGTGGCGCAGATGTTCATCTTCTGGGCGATATCTTCGGTGACCACGTTGACCACGAACTCACCGGTGCGGCGGATGTTGCGGGCCGTGTCCTTGGGGACGAACTGGCTGCCGGGCCGGTTCTGCACGCCGATGCCGATGATGGGCGGATCGGGGCAGAGGTAGTTGTAGGCGCTGAAGGGAGCGGCGTTGAGAATGCCGTCCTCACTCAGGCTGGTGATGAGAGCGATGGGCCGGGGTGCAACCAGGCCGACGAGCAGCTTAGGGAAGACGCCGGCGGGAAGGGCATCGGTTTCGAAGTTCAAAGCAAATCTCCGTTGGTGTAGTGTCTTGAGCCGAGTGCAGGCTTCCGAGGGGTTAGCAATTCATCATCACGATCGAGCAGCCTGGGCGAATGGGGCGCCAATGCTCGAGGAAGGCGGTCACGGATGAGGGGTCCATGCGGCCCATGGCTTCAAACTGGCCCTCCCGCTGGCTGTAGAGCAGTTTGCCACGGTCACTGAGGACGGCTAGCGCGGGCACTCCCTTTTTGAGCGGGATTTCATACTTCGCGGCCAGGTCGAGGTTGGCGTCGTACTGGCCGACATTGACGTCCACCAGGATAAAGTTGCCATCGAGGAGAGGGCGATTTGTGGCGCTGTGGAAGTAGTCATCCAGGACGATGCAGTCGGGGCACCAATTACCGCCGAAGTCAAGCAGGATGCGCTTGTGGGACTTGGCGGCGGCCTTGAGGGCCGCGGCGATATCGGCTTTGGCCTGGGCCGGAGGGGGATAAACGGTGCGGCCCACGGAAAGGGCGGGACCGGCAGCAACGATGAACAAAGCGCCAAGGAAGAGGATCTTGATGGCGGGTTTCACGCTTGGACCTCCCCAATTCTTCTCAGTCTGCCATAAACGCCTGGCGAGGGACCATATTCGTAATGCGGATCCGGCGGGAAAACATTTAGCCTGTTGTTGGGATGCGAGAGCCCCTCGAAATACGCAAACGCTTGGAGTCGGCCACCTACCAGAGCCTGGAGGCGATGATGGAGGCGTATGCGAAGGCAGCGACGGAGATGGGGCACGACCGCTACCAGCGCAAGCTCAACTTCAGCGCCGAATCAGTAGACGCCCTGGACGAGATTGTGGTCCTCGCCAGTGAGAACCCGGGGCTCGATGTGGAGTTCGAGGCGCGTTTGTGGGGCAGCTATCTCGGCGAGGTGGTGCGGCGGCGCTACGCGGGAAGCTGGGAGATGGAGACGTATCCCGGGGGCACAGCGGCGGTTCCAGCGGTGCGTGTGCGCGGTTCGCTGTTGTTTCCAGTGATGAAGGTGTATCGCCGGATGACGATGGGCGAGGAGGACGACCTACAGTCTTTTTTTGCGATGGTGGCCGAGCGGCTGGGCAGACCGGCGCAGGTGAATTGAGGGCAAGCGGGATCATCTGCCAGGGGCGGGTTTGTTTGCAGCGAACCTGGCGGACGAAGATCACACAACCGTCAGGACCCCGCCGAATGTCTCTTCCCACCCCGTCCATGGATTCGTTGAAGGCCGCAAATTGAAGGGCACATTTGTTTGTGGAAGAGCGGCTTTGCCCGCGCCAGCGGGGAACGGAGGCGCAATCCAGTCTTTCCAGCAATCACAAAACCGCTGTAGGATGTGGTGTGGAGAGCTAACCCGCCGCATGACCAATTCCGCGCATTCGCCAACATCCCTTCATCAACAAACACGCATTTTGGTCCAGGCCGCCGCCGCAGTCTGCGAGGAAAAGAAGGGCCAGGAGACCCGCATTCTCGAACTCGATCCCGCCGACTCGGGACTCTCGGACTTTTTCCTGGTGACCTCGGCCGCCAACGAACGCCAGGCCATCGCCATCGCCGATGAGATCGAGCTGCGGCTGAAGCGCAACTTCGGCGTCTATGCCAACTCCGTCGAGGGCCGGCGGCGCGCGGAGTGGATTCTGCTGGATTACGTGGACTTCGTGGTGCACGTCTTCCAGGCAGAGCGGCGCGCGTTCTACGACATCGAGCGACTGCGCAAGTCGGCCCGCCCGCTGACCACCGCAGAGTTCGACGCGGAGCTTAAGGCCGCCTTGGCCAAAAAGACGCGCGGGGCGCGCAAAAAAGCTGCCGCCAAAGCCAGGCCAGCAGCCAAAGCCGCTCCAAGAACCGTGGCTCGCAAGCTGCCAGTGAAAAAGTCTGCGCAAAGAAAAGCCGCAGCCAAGAAGACTTCAGCCAAGAAGACTTCAGCCAAGAAGACTTCAGCCAAGAAGACTTCAGCCAAGAAGACTTCAGCCAAGAAGGCCCCGGCGAGGAAACGGTCCAACAAGAGAGCTTGACGCGGCAGCCCGCTCTCGCGGTCCGTGTACATGGACCGGTTACTCTCGGCCGATGCGCCGCCGCGACGTTGAAAAGCAAAGGGCGTCCGCCTTGGCGGACGCCCTTTGCTGTTTCAGCGGAGTGCCTGTCAATCAGAAGGTAAGCCGGCCCACAATTTGAACGTCCCGGCCAGGGGTTGGATCGCCGTTGATGTCCGCCGGCTGGCTGCCGCCGGAGTTATCGACCGAGGTTACCGTGCCGAAGAACGGACCATCGGCGAGGTTGCCGTCGGGCTCCGCGAAGTTGGCGTGGTTGAAGACATTCGTGGCTTGCAGCATGAGCTGCAGCGATCGGACGCCTTCGGCGTCAAAGGGAATCAGCTTATAGAGGCTCAGGTTGGTGTAGTTGAAGCCTGGGCCGTGGATCATGCCGCGCGACACGTTGCCGAAACTGCCCGTCGGCTGCGAGGAGAACGTGCTGTTGCCGAACCAGGTAGCCGCTCCCGTGTGTTGGAAGGTGCTGCGAAGGTTCTCGGTGGGGATGCTGAACGAGGAGGTCACCGGAACGTCGGGACATGCGTAATAGGTGTACTGGTCGCAATAGCCGGAGTTATAGAGGGTGTCCGTGAGGAGGACAGGGAAGCCGGTTTGTAGCACCGTGATCCCGTTCACGTGCCAGTCTCCCAGCGCTCTTTTCACCACCGGCTGCGAGTTCATCTGGGCCAGCAGCGGGATTCTGTAGTCATACGCGGCGGTGAAGCGGTGGCGCGCATCGAAGTCAGAGTTGCCGTAGCTGAGATGCCGGTAACCTGCATACTGGTTGTAGCCGCCTCCGTTAAAGCCGGCGCTTTCCAGCCCCGAGGAGTTGTCGAGCGAGTGGCTGAAGGTGTAGGCCAGCGTAAAGTACAGGCCGTGCGAGGTGTTTTGCGTCAGTTGAGCTTGCAGGGCGTTGTAATTCGAGGTGCCAGTTGTGCCCAGCGTTCCCATGCTCAGGTAGTCGGGAAGGCCGTTGGGTAAGGTGGGAATGGCGCCGCCACCGGTGCCAGGGTAGATGACCGGCTGCGCGGTGTATTGCGGGAAGTCGAGGTGAACCGATTCAATATTGGCCACGCAAGCCGGGTTGGCGAGGCAGGCTGCGTGACCGGCCTGGGTCACAGGGTCGCCTTCCCACACCGTTGCAAGTTTGCGGCCTAGGGATCCCACGTAGCCGATTTGGAACATCATGGCGTTGGTGAGCTGGCGCTGAATATTGAGGTTGAAGTTGAGCGCGTAGGGCACGTCATAGTTCCGCGCGATGACACTGGCTTGCTGCCCCGCGTAGCTCGACCAGTTGAGCTTCGCTCCCGGCGGCGGCGGGGAGTAAGGGAACGGGTTTGTCTCCGAGCCCTGCCCGGCCACGTCTACGAAGGGGTTCTGAAACCCTGGGCTGCCACCAAAGTCCGCGGCTCCGCGGGACTGCAGGAAGTTGGGTGGATCAGACAGATTTTGCAGTTGGCCCTCTTCCTGGTCGCGGTTGTAGTAGAGCCCAAAGCCGCCACGCAGCGAGAACTCGTGAGCGCCTGGCGTACCAATCAACGATTCCGGTCCGGTGCTGGGTGACCAGTCGAACCCGAAGCGCGGCCCGAAGTGGGCCCACTTGGTGGTAGCGCCGCCTTCCTTGTTGCACCCAGGGTCACCCGGCCACAACAGGCCCGGGAATCCTCCCGGGAAGACACTCGATGTCTGGTTGCCGATGACAAAGCAGATGATGCCATTGCCGTTGAACTGGTCGTTCTTGTTGGGTGTCTCCACGTCCCAGGCCAGACCGTAGTTGAGGGTTACATCCGGAGTTGCCCGCCAACTGTCCTGGGCATAGGCGTAGTACTCCCATGCCCTGGCCTGGATCAGGCCATCGGAGGTCTGTGCGTACGTATCGGGAATGCCGAGCAGGAAGTCGATGCCGGGGTCGCCGGAGCTGTAGCTGCCGATACCCCCGTAGCCGTAGGCGCCGCTGTTGTCAGCCGAGTATGGGTTATTCACCAGGAACTGCTGCATGAGGCCGCCGAGCATGAGAGTGTGGCGGCCGAAGATCCAGGTAAAGTTGTCGGCTGCGGAAAGGCTGGAGGTGGTCCGGGGTTGCGGACCTTCGCGGGTAAAGCCGAGATCGAAAAGGCCCGTCAGGCCCATGTACGGCACGCCGGAGAGCGGGTTGTTGGGATGAATGTTGAAGCCCAGGCTGCCCGGATTCACAACCTTAGCCGGAAAGACGGCCGCAAAAACAAACCGGTCGTAGCCGGCGCGCAGCACGTTCAAGTGATTGGCGTCGAAGGTGTGCGTCTCAGAAGCCGAGAAGAATTTGAAATGCTCGGCCTGGACGGTGCCGAAGCCGGGCAGATTGGAGCCGCCAAAGCCCA
>JAKABE010000288.1 GCA_021801945.1 Acidobacteriota bacterium | reverse complement strand
CCATGAATGAGCCCTCGCTGCGCAAATTCGACCAGAGCGTACGTCCCGGCGGATGGATCCTCTACAACGGCGATGAGTTCCCGCCCGATTGCGCGCGCACGGACGTGCATGTCCTGGCGCTGCCCTTTACCCATCTGGCCGACCAGCTCGGCGACCCGCGCGCCTCCAACATGATCATGCTCGGCGCCGTCCTTGAGATCGCAGGCGTCCTGCCTCAGGCCAGCATCGACGCCGCTTTACGCCGCCTCGTCAAGCGTCCCCAGTGGATCGAACTGGACGAGCGCGCCTTGGCCCAGGGACGCAAGCTCCTCAAAGAGTCCTTCGCGGAGGTGTGAGATGAATCCCGGTTCCCATCCCCATTTGACCGTCTACTTCGGCGGGCAATTCGTGCCCCTCGCCGAGGCCCGCGTCGGAATCCTCACCCACGCCCTGCATTACGGCACGGGCGTCTTTGAGGGCATTCGCGCCTACTGGAACGCCGCCGCGGAAGAGCTCTACGTCCTGCGCCCTCGCGAGCACTACCAGCGCTGGCTGCGCAACTGCGGCATCCTCCACATCAACCTTCCGCTGCCGCCGGAAGCTCTGTGCGCCCTCACCGTCGATCTTGCCCGCCGCAACGGCTTTCGCACCGATGTGTACGTCCGGCCTCTAGCCTACAAGTCCGCCGAGCGCATCGGCGTCAGCCCCGACGATCAGGACGCCTTCGCCATCGTCGCCCTGCCCTACGGCGAATACTTGCATAGCGAAAAGGGCCTGCACGCCGGCGTCAGCTCCTGGCGCCGCGTCGAGGACAACGCCATTCCCGCACGCGCCAAGATCTGCGGAGCCTACGTCAACAGCGCGCTGGCCAGCGACGATGCCCGCCGCAGCGGCTTCGACGAAGCCATCTTCCTCAACGAAGACGGCCACGTGGCTGAAGGCGCCGCCTCCAATCTCTTCATGGTCCGCAACGGAACCCTCATCACCCCGCCGCTCTCCGATAACGTGCTCGAGGGCATCACGCGCGCCTCGGTGATGGAACTGGCCGCGCGCGAACTCGGCCTCCAAACCGTCGAGCGCTCCATCGACCGCAGCGAACTCTACGTCTGCGACGAGCTCTTCTTCACCGGCACGGCAGTCGGCTTGGCCCCTGTAGCGCAGATCGATCATCGTCCCGTCGGCAACGGCGCCGCCGGACCCCTTACCCTCCGCCTGCGCCGGTTGTACGCCGATGCCGTGCACGGACAGTTGCCTGCTTACCGGAAGTGGCTCCTCCCGGTTTACCAGGCAGGCCAGGAACCGCCGCAGGATGCGGTTCATCTGGCAGGGACAAGCGTCGCCTGAGCGGCGCCGGCCCGCTGCGCCCCCCAATGTTTTATCGCGCCGCGCGCCGCCTCCGGCCCAGGCAAGGAGGATCAGTCATGCCCACCACAACCAGTACAGGGAATGCCTACGAGATGGCCCTGGAGAACTTCGATGCGGCTGCCGATGTGCTGGAGCTCGACAGGGATATCCGGGAGATGATCAAGTTTCCCGAGCGCAGCCTCACGGTCACCTTGCCCGTGCGCATGGACGACGGCCACATTCATTGCTTCGAGGGCTATCGCGTGCAACACAGCTCGGCGCGCGGCCCGTCCAAGGGCGGCATCCGCTATCATCCCCAGGTCACGCTCGATGAGGTAAAGGCGCTGGCCACCTGGATGACCTGGAAGTGCGCGGTCGTCAATATTCCCTTCGGCGGCAGCAAGGGCGGCGTCGCCTGTGACCCCAAGCACATGTCCCAGGGCGAGCTTGAGCGCATGACCCGCCGCTACACCAGCGCCATTCTTCCCTTGATCGGCCCTGAACAGGACATTCCTGCGCCCGACGTCTACACCAACGCCCAGGTCATGGCCTGGATCATGGATACCTACAGCATGACCAAGGGCTATCCCATCCCCGGCGTGGTCACCGGCAAGCCCATCAGCCTGGGCGGATCGCTAGGCCGCAATGAAGCCACCGGCCGCGGCGTCTTCTACACCATCCAGTACGCCTGCGAGCATCTCCACATGCCCCTCAAAGGAGCTACCGTCGCGGTGCAGGGCTTTGGCAACGCCGGCTCCATCGCCGCGCAACTGCTCTACGAGGCCGGAGCCAAAGTCATTGCCGTGAGTGATCTGCCAGGCTGCGTCTACAACTCCGGCGGCCTCAATATTCCGGAGCTCATCCACATGAAAGTTCTCTGCGGCCGTATCGAGGGATTTCCGGAGAGCGAGCCCATCGATCCCGCTGAGATGCTGGCCCTGCCGTGCGACATTCTCGTCCCGGCCGCCCTCGAAAACATGATCCACGCCGAGAACGCCGCCTCTATCCGCGCGCGCATCATCGCCGAAGCGGCCAACGGTCCCGTCACCCCCGCCGCCGACCGCATTCTCCAGAGCAAGGGTGTCTTCATCATCCCCGACATTCTCTGCAACGCCGGCGGCGTCACCGTCTCCTACTTCGAGTGGGTGCAGGACGAGCAGCACCTCTTCTGGGAGGCCCAGGACATCTACAACCGCCTTGAGCGCGTGATGAACACCGCCTTCCGCGACGTGCTCAAGTTCCATCTCGACCGCAAGCTGCCCATGCGCATCGCCGCCAACATGCTGGGCATTGGCCGCGTCGCTGAGGCCGTCCAGATTCGCGGCATCTATCCGTAGCGCATTTTCGTGGCGCCCGGGTTCCTCCTCGCAGTATGCTGTTCCGGAGCCTGGGCAGCCCGGACCTCAACCCCAGAAATGTTCTGGGGTCTTCGAGAAAGCGAAAGGAGGCATCACAATATGGCGGTAAACATGCGATCAGCGGCATGGGTGGGTATGTTAGCGGTAGCGATGACCGCGACAGCCAACGCCCCTACGTCTCTGAAAAACGCCTATAAGGGAGATTTCTTCGTCGGCGCGGCCATCAACGCGCCGGAGATCACAGGAGAAGATCAACGCCTCGATGCCATCATCGAGACGCAGTTCAACTCCATTTCCCCGGAGAACGCGCTCAAGTGGGTGGTCGTCCATCCCCAGCCTGGCAAATACAATTTCACCCTGGCTGACCAGTACGTGGCCTTCGGCCTAAAGCACCACATGTTCATGCTCGGCCACTGCCTAGTATGGCATAGCCAGGTTCCGGCGTGGGTTTTTCGCGACGCCAAAGGCAATCTCCTCAGCCGCGACGCCCTGCTCGCCCGCATGCGCCGCCATATTCAAACGGTGGTGGGCCGTTACAGAGGAAAGATTCAGAGCTGGGACGTCGTCAACGAGGCGCTCAATGAAGACGGAACCATTCGCCAGTCGCTGTGGTACAAGATCATCGGACCCGACTATATCGAGAAAGCCTTCGAATACGCGCATGAAGCCGACCCCAAAGCTTTGCTCGGCTATAACGACTACAACCTGGAAAGACCCGCCAAGCGCCAGGGAGCCATCGCGCTCGTCAAAAAGCTGAAGGCGGAGGGGATCCCGATCGCCTACGTCGGCCTTCAGAATCACGATAGCCTCACCTGGCCCACAGCTCAGCAGGAAGACGCCACCATCTCTGCCTTTGCGGCCCTAGGAGTCAAGGTCACGATCTCGGAGCTGGATATTAACGTGCTCCCCTCTGCCGCGGCTTCGCCAACCGCCGATGTGAACTTCCACTTGCGCCAGAATCCCAAGCTGAATCCATACGTGAACGGCCTGCCGGAGTCCGTGCAGCAGGAGCTGGCGGCGCGTTACGCAAGCCTGTTTCGGGTCTTCCTGAAGCATCGCGGCCAGGTCATGCGCGTGACCTTCTGGGGTGTCACCGACCGAAATTCCTGGCTCAATAACTTTCCGGTGCGGGGACGCACCAACTACCCGCTGCTCTTCGACCGCGATGGAAAGCCCAAGACTGCTTTCTATGCGGTCATGCGCGTAGCCGCCCAGTCCTCTCCGCACTGAGTGGCCGCGCCCTGGCTGCCCCAGGTCTCGCATTTGAGGCCTGGGGATTGCGCACGCGCCCGACCAGTGGGAGTATTCTGGGACCTCTGAGAAAACAGAGGAGAAATTCCCCATGCGAAACTCTCTTGCCGCTTGTCTCTGCGCTGCGGCGCTCGCAATCCCGGGCCTGGGCGCCGCGCAAGCGCCGTCCGCGGCGGCCTTTCAAGTTCATCAGCTGACTGCAACTGTCTATTGGGTCGAAGGCGGCGGCGGCAACAGCGGCGTCGTTGTCGGGAACAACGGAGTGATCGTGATCGATGCCAAGATGACCCCAGCGGGCGGCAAGGAGCTTCTTCAAGACGTGGCAAAGATCACTCCTAAGCCGGTCACCACCGTCATCCTCACCCATAGCGACATCGATCACATTGGCGGCTTGGTAGCGTTTCCCACTGGCCTAACGATCATCGCTCACAAGAACGATCTGAAGGAACAGGAAGAAGCCCTGAAGCAGGGCGGCCGCGGCGCTCCGTCCCCCAATCACCTGCCCAACAAAATTGTCAGCGCCAACAAGGAAGATATTGTCGTTGATGGCGTGAAGTTTGAATTGCTGCATTGGGCGCCTGCCCACACCAGCGGCGACCTGGTGGTCTTTCTTCCTGCACAGAAAATCGCCTTCACCGGCGACATCATCACCACCACCTTCCACGGCCCTCTGATTCATCAGGCTAAGGGCGGAACCTCCGCAGGCTGGATCGCCAGCGCCAAGGGGATCCTCGGCCTCGACGCCATCCGCTTTGTGCCCGGCCACGGGGACGTCCAAAACAAGGCCCAGATCCGGAAGGTGCTGAACCGTGCCGAAACCGAGCGGGCGCAGATCAAGTCCCTGGTGGCCAAGGGCGAGTCGTTGCAACAGATCGAGGCCGCCGTGGGCGATCCGCCGCCTGGGCAGACCGGAAATGGACCCCATTTCCCGAGCTACAGCGAGGTTGTCTACCAAGAACTGACCGGAAAGACCCGGTAGAACCCTCCCGATCGCCCGACCGGAGCCGCGCGCCTGCAACAAGAGCGCGCGGTTCTTCTTGTCCCGAGAGTAGTATCCTTCTGGCCACTCCG
>JAKABE010000287.1 GCA_021801945.1 Acidobacteriota bacterium | reverse complement strand
GGCCAGCGATCCCCGCTATGTGAGGCCCGAGGACGTGACTGCCGAAGACCTGGAGCGTGAAAAGGATATCTACCGCGCCCAAGCCGCCGCCACCGGCAAGCCCGCCCCGGTGATCGAGAAGATCGTGGAGGGCAAGATGGCCAAGTTCTACGAGGAAGTCTGCCTTGTAGAGCAGCCGTTCATCAAGGATCAGTCCCTCAGCGTCAAGGAACTGATTGCCCAGAAGGTCGCCAAGCTCGGCGAGAATATCACCGTGCGCCGTTTCGCGCGCTTCAAGGTGGGATCGCCGGACTGGACCGTGGCGCAGACCAAGGTGGTCGAAGCTGCCGAATAGCGCCGTTCTCCGATGCGTGGAGAACCAAAGGCATCCTCTGCGTGTCCGCTGCTGCGGACACGCTTTTCTCTGTTATCCAGAAATCGGGCAATCACTCTGCGCGGGCGATACGGGACTAAGCCAGGTCACTCCATGGAGTGAGGATCGTTGCCGCCGAGGATCATGCTTTTACGATGACGCACGTCGTCGCCCTGGACCCAAAAGATGACGTCCTCTGAGATGTTGGTGGCGTGGTCGGCCACGCGCTCCAGGCTGCGGCAGATCATGAGCGCATTGAGGGCCTGGGGTGCCAGGTGGCTCTGCTCTTCCATGAGCTTGGTCAGAGTCTTGTAAGCAGCGCGGTTCATGGCGTCTACGGCATCGTCCATGGTGAGCACCTGGCGGGCAATTTCGGCGTCGGCTTCGATGAAGGCTTGCAGGCTTTTGCGCACCATGTCGGCGGCCAGCACGGCCATGCGGGGAATATCGACGGGCAAATCCACCACTGCCATCTGTTCCATGTTCCGGACTCGGTCGCTGATGCTCTTGGCCGCATCGCCCACACGCTCCAGGTCGGAGTTGATCTTGATGACGGAAAGGATGAAGCGCAGATCGACGGCCATTGGCTGCTCCATGGCCAGCAGATCGAGAGCCGCCTGATCGATGTCGCGCTCCATGCGGTTAATGGCATTTTCCGAGCGGCTGACCAGGTCGCAAATGGACAGGTCACGCACCCGGTAGGCTTCGATGGCGCGCTGGATGGCCTGCTCGGCCAAGCCCGCCATGACCAGCAGGTTCTCCTTCAAGTCTTCCAGGCTCTGTTGAAAGCGAATGCGTGTCATCCGAACCTGCCCGTGATGTAGTCTTCCGTGCGCTTGTCGGAGGGGTTAGTGAAGATCTTGTGGGTGGAGTCGAATTCCACCATGCGCCCATTCAGGAAGAAGCCGGTTTTCTCCGCCACCCGCGCCGCCTGCTGCATGTTGTGAGTAACGATCACAATAGTGTACTGCGATTTCAACTGGAAGATCAGGTCCTCGATCTTGGATGTGGAAACGGGGTCCAGCGCGGAGGCGGGCTCATCCATCAGCAGTACCTCTGGATCGACGGCCAGGGCGCGCGCGATGCAGAGCCGCTGCTGTTGGCCTCCGGAGAGGCTGGCGCCGGACTTCTTTTTCAGGTCGTCTTTGACCTCGTCCCACAGCGCCGAGTTGCGCAGGGATTTTTCCACGATCTCATCGAGGGCGTGCCGTTTAGAGAAGCCGTTAAGCTTGAGGCCAGCGGCCACGTTGTCGTAGATGGACATGGTGGGAAAGGGATTGGGACGTTGGAAAACCATGCCCACGCGGCGCCGGATGGCCACCGGATTGGCGTCCTTATAGATGTCCAGGTCGCCGATGCGCACCGTGCCCGTGACGCGCCCAATGGGGTTGGTCTCGTGCATGCGGTTCAGGCAGCGCACAAAGGTGCTCTTGCCGCAGCCGGAGGGACCGATCAGCGCGGTGGCGTGGTTGGCCGGCATGTTCAGATTAATGTCCTGCAGCGTGTGGTTGTTCCCGTACCACGCGTTCAGGTTGACGACCTCGATGCCGACGCCCACGAGCGCATCTCTCCTTCCGCACTTCGCTGAAACCAAAACGCTTGGATGGTGACTCCCCTCGAGAAGTCCCGACGCGAACAACCCATCAAGACGGCACTTTCAGAGGAAAAATGCCGGTTCGCTCACTCCAGTCAAACCCCGCACTCATTGCCAGCCCAGCCTGTGCCCTCACCCTCATCGTAAAGGGAAAAGGCGCTAAGCCGATCTCTTTGAAGGACACACCCAACCTTCGCGTCCTGTCTTGGTGAGTGCTCCTGCCCGGCCGAGCATGGGAACTCTATTTGAAAGTCACCCATCCCGATCACATTTGCAATCCTATGGAAAGGCTACCGGGAGAATGTGAATAGAAGGTTAAAAGTGAGCAAAATCAAGTGCATAGGGGAGGGAAATCCTCTCAAAATCGATAAGGGAGCGATCTTTCCCGCCCCATCATTGGGCAAGGGCGTCGACCGGGGCGAAGCGTTCTGTGCCATGCGCGCTCAGGTTGATTTTCGGAAAGAGACTCGATCCGCCTTGTTTTGCAGCTTGCGGGATAATCGGGCGCAACGGCAAAAGGGCGAATACCCAATCATCATCTCGTTGGTTCGTCGGCATGAGGACCCGCCAGTGACCTGCTCGACGACTGCCCAAAGAACAGGACGACACGCACCGCGAAGCTAAATTCGTGCGAGAAAACGTGATACAACTCCAATATGGCGAAAGGAAAGCGTTTACCGCAGGGCCACGTTAACTTGAAAGCTCTTGCAGACTACCTGGAGCTTTCCCAGACCACCGTCTCCCTCGTTTTGAATAATTCACCCGCCGCGCGATCAATTCCCGAGGAGACGCGCAACCGCGTCACCGAGGCTGCCGCTCGTCTTCATTACCGGCCAAACTACTTCGCCCGTTCCTTGCGGCAGCGACGGTCCATGAGCGTGGGGGTGCTGGCACCGGACCTGAGCGAGGGGTACTTTACCCGTGTGATGAGCGGTGTGGTCGAGGAGCTGACCGCAGCGCACTATTTCTATTTTACTGCCTGCCACGACTGGAATTCGGAGCTGATCGATCAGTACCCGCGCATGCTAGTGGAGCGGGCCGTGGATGGATTTTTGCTTCTGAACACGCCCGCGGACCGCATCGACGTGCCGGTGCCGGTGGTGACTATCTCCGCGCACAGCACGGCCAGCAGCGTCACCAACATTGTTCTGGACCACCACTTAGCGGTCCATCAGGCGCTCAGTCATTTGTACGCTCTCGGCCATCGGCGCATCGTGTTCATGCGCGGCCCGCGGGCCATTCCCGACTCGGACTTTCGCTGGGAGAGCATTCAAAAAGTGGCGCATGAGATGGACGTGAGGATCGATCCCACTCTGGTGTTCGGCATTGACTCCGATGGTTGGTCGATGACGGCCGGCTATCACCCCATGGCGCCGGAGATTGGCTATAAGCCCATGCGGGCGCTGCTTGAAAAGACGCGCGACTTCACGGCCGTCTTTTGCTTCAACGATATTTTTGCGATCGGAGCCATGCGCGCCCTGAGAGACGCCGGGCTTTCTGTGCCCGGGGACGTTTCCGTTGTGGGCTTTGATGACATTCTCTCAGCGGCTTTTGCGATGCCATCGCTCACCACCGTGCGCCAGCCGCTGTCCCGGATGGGCAAATGCGGTGCACAAGTGCTTCTCGAACGCATCGCCGACCGCGAGAAGAAATTCCCCGCGGAAATTGTCGTCGAGCCGGAGTTCGTCGTGCGCGAATCCACGGGACCGGCGAGGAGCAGGACCTAAGACGGCCGACGCCAGCGATTGGCTCCCAACCCTCGGCGGTTGGCCCCGGCGATCGGCTGTCGGCTATCAGCGCATGCGATCTGGACAGCCTGGCCTAAGCCTTTTCCTTCACGCAGAGTCTCTTATCCAGGCCCACGCGGAGCACAGCGGAGAACGAGCCGTCGGGAAGGGGGCCGAACCATGCGGATCGCGACGCATTGTAGCGGTTTTCCATGCGCAATTGCCCTGCTGGTGTGCCTTGCCATCCCCGGCGCCGGCCAGCGTAGGGACATAGAAAAGCTCCTGATTTCCGGCCAGTTAAAGGAGATGCGCTGGCCGAGCTTTGCGGACTACCAAACCTACCTTCAGAAGCTCTACGCGCCGACCGGTTTTGCTCCGGTATGGGTTGCGGATGGCCTGCCCACGCCAGCGGCGCTCGCCATGATTGGGGTCATGCGCAAAGCCGCGGAAAAGGGCCTGGATCCTGAAGACTACGATGCGTCGCGGTGGAGAGCCAGGATCGAGACACTCCAGCGGCACTCAAATCCCCCTGCTGAAGCGGGTTTTGATGTCGCGCTCACGGTTTGCACCATGCGCTATGCATCCGCTGTGCATCGAGGGCGAGTCGGTCCGGACAACTTCCATCAAGCAAGTTTTGGCGAAAAGCGGTTCGATCCGGCCGACTTCCTGCGCGAGCACATTCTGGGATCAGCCGATCCCAACGCCGCGCTCGCCGCTCTTGAGCCGCAGTTCGCCGCCTATCGCCGCACCAGCCAGGCGCTCGCGCACTATGCCGAACTGGCCCGGCTCGACAGTGGCGAAAAGCTGCCTGTTCCGCAGAAGACCGTCGAGCCCGGACAGACCTATGCCGGCTTGCCGCGGCTGGCCGGCTTGCTGCGGCTCCTGGGGGACCTGCCCAGTGAATCCGTCATGCCGACGGGATCTGAAACCTACGCTCCAGCTCTGGTGGAGGCGGTCAAGCATTTCCAGCGCCGCCACGGCTTGGAAGACGACGGCCGCCTCGGCCGCGCCACCATCCGTCAATTCAATGTGCCGCTCGAGTACCGGGTGCGCCAGTTACAGCTTGCGCTGGAACGCTGGCGCTGGCTGCCGGACGAGCTTTCCGTGCCCGCGATCTTTGTCAACATTCCTGACTTCCGCCTCCGTGCCGTGGATGAAAACAAACGGGTCGCGTTGAATATGCGCGTCGTTGTGGGCAGGGCCTTGCGCACGCAAACCCCGGTCTTTTCCGCAGAGATGACCTATGTAGTCTTCCGCCCCTACTGGAACGTGCCCAGAAGTATCGTGCGCAATGAGATCCTCCCGCAGATCGAGCGCAACCGTGGATACCTGACCAGCAAA
>JAKABE010000286.1 GCA_021801945.1 Acidobacteriota bacterium | reverse complement strand
CGGCAAGCCTGTAGTGTTCGCCGATCTGCCCTTCGCCAAGCGCGGCCGCGCCGGAAAGGCGCGGAGCCCGCAGCGCCCGCTGCCAGTCTTCGGCCTTCCCGGCAATCCGGTCTCCTCTGCCGTCACTTTTTTGCTCTTTGCCGCACCAGTTATGGCGGCGCTGGCCGGCCGCGCTGAACCGGGCCCTCGTTTTGCGCTGGCGCGGCTGGCGGCGGAGGCCAAAACCAAGCCCGAGCTCACCCGCTTCTTGCCCGCCTCCTGCACGTTTGCCGCGTCGCCCGCATCATTGCCTGAAGTCGCGCTCGTGCCCTGGGAGGGATCAGGCGACCTGGCGGCCCTGGCGCGCTCCAACTGCTTTCTTGTCCTGCCCGAGATGGCTCGTCCCTTCAAGGCTGGCGAGATCGTTCGCATTCTGCTTCCCTGATCTCTGGAGAATTCCTATGACCAAGCCCTCGCAACTTTCGCACTTTGATGAAGCCGGCCAGGCCCGCATGGTAGACGTAAGCGGCAAACAGTCCACGCGGCGCACGGCCACGGCTTCGGCCTTTGTGGAGCTTTCCGCCCCAGTTCTCGCGGCCCTGCCCGCCAACCCCAAGGGCGACCCACTCCAGGTAGCGCGCTTCGCCGGCATCCAGGCGGCCAAGCGGACCGCAGAGCTGATTCCCATGTGCCACCCACTGCCCCTCACCCACGTGGACGTGCAGGCGGAAATTGCCGCCGGGGGCGTGCGCATCACGACCACGGCCGCCACCACAGGCCCGACAGGCGTGGAGATGGAGGCCCTCACCGCTGCTGCCGTAGCCGCTCTGACCGTCTACGACATGACTAAGGCTCTCGACAAAGCGATCGTCATCCGCGAGATTTGCCTGGAGAGCAAGACGGGCGGTAAGAGCGGTAAGTTCAAGCGCGATGCGAGAGGCGTCGGCTAGAATGCGGCCGTCGGTTACGCGCGCTCGATGGCGCGGATACTTTGGGCCACTTCGAAGGCCAGAGGGGCAAGCTCGGGATAGAAGAGCCTGCGCTCCCGCGCGGGCAACAAGCCAAGCAGCTCGGTATAAGGCGTCTTCACGCAGCCGTGGAAAGCTGGAAAGCCCGCCGTGTCGGCTATCCTGCAACTGACTTTGATTAGTTCCGCCACGTCCCAGGCGCCGTCTGTGCGGCGAGGTTCGTGATGGCCAGAGACGACCGGCTCAAGTTCGGAGGGCAACTTCCAATCGCCGGCCAATTGCAGTCCCATCTCGCAGTGATCCCAGCCAAACAGCTCCCGTTCGCCCTCGAGAATGCTGCCAGCAGGGCCGCATTTTGCCTCTAGCAGAGCTGCATAGTCGCTGGGTAGGACCACCGCCAGCGCCATGCGCCCGATGTCGTGAAGGATACCGGCGGTATATGCCTCTTCCTTGTCGATCAGCCCCACGGAGGCCAGCCGCTCGGCGACGATGGCGCAGGCCAGGCTGTGGCGCCACAGGTTGTGGATGGCCGGATAGTGCATGGCCTTGCCCAGATAGGCCCTGACTCCCACCGTGATGCACATGCCCTGCAAGGTGTTTGCGCCGAGCACAGTCACCGCCTGCAGAATGCTCGTGGCGGGAAAGCGCGGAGCATAGAGAATCGAATTTGCGACCGCGAGAACTTCGCTGGCGAAGGCCGGATCGGCCGAGATCAGATCGCACAACTCCTGCAACTGAGCGTTTTCCTTGTTCGCCAGTTGCAGCACGCGGATGGCGACCTGCGGAAACGGGGGCAGATGGAGGTGCGCCCATGGCAGACTGGTTATCTTTTCGCCTCGCTTCTCCATGGGCGTTTGAGCGTTTTCCCTTTCCTCAAGGCAATCTTGTTGGAAACGCAAGGATCGGGCTGGCCTCACAGTGGATTCCGACGCCGCGCAACCTGCGGAATCAGCCGCCGTACAGCTCATCGCGCTTACAACTCGGCAGGTCATTTATCGGCAGAAAGGAAGGTTTCTCCAACTGCAATCGTGCCTTTGCAGAATGGGGCTGGCTTGTAGAACTGTTCGGGCGAGCACAAGATCTGAACCGCGGCCAGCCCTTACTCTCTCCGGCCCATGCGCGCGATGCGGGGAACGGCCATCAAAGTCATCGCAAACAAGAAGATCGAGGCAGCCGAAAACACCAGGTGACGGAGGCGCAGGTCTTCAAAGACCAGCTTCACGGCCAGCAGGACCAGCACGGCGTAGCCTATGCGTGTCAATTCCCTGCGCCGCCAGCGCGCGCCGCTGAAGGACAGGGCCAGCGCCGCCGCGCAGGCAATCAAGGTGCGCGCAAACGCAAGATGATGGGCAGCGGGAATCGCCCGCAGCGCGATCAGCCCTACCAGCCCGTGAACCAGCAGCGCCGCAGCCGCCCCCACCGCCAGAGTGGCGGACACGAGATGAAGAATATGCCGCTGCCATTGCTCCGCAGGTAAGGGCTTGGCGACGGCATAGCAGACGACGACGCCCACCGCAGCCAAGTAAACAGCCCCTCCCGGCACGCCCGAGAACCCGTCGGCGAGGGCGTGGAAGGCATACTCCAACAGACCCGAGATCGTCGCGGCCGCCAGCAGATACGCACTGCCATGGAATTCAAGCACCAGCCGGCTATGCCGCGTGCCCAAAACCGTGGCCGCGATCGCCGCCAAAGCAAGAATAGCGGTCAGCCACATGGACGGAAGAAACAGCACGCTGCCACCCAACAAGAGCACCGCGCTCCAGGTGGCGAAGACCCGGTAATTGCGCCGCTCGGCAAGGCGGTCGAAGACCAGAAAAACTGCCGCATAACACACGGCCGCCAAAACGACACAGAAAACTCCTAAGGCCGCAGCGCTGCCGCGCGGACCGAAATCGAGCAGGCCGCACGCACCGAGCAGAAACGCGATCATCGTCTGAACCGTCTCAAATGCGGTGACTGTCTGCCTCCTGAGTGCCGTCTTCAAACCCATGCTCACCGCAAAGACCAGAAACAGCGCCAGGCCGGGAGCCATCAACGCTCCACGGCTCAGCACCGGGTACCCGGCGCGGGCATCGGGCGGACGGGAGTAAATGAAGATCGCGGCCCAAATGGCCACGTCGGCGGCCAGCGCCACCAGAGGCCGCACGCTCAACGCGCGACTGTTTCCCGCCGCGTACTCCGAGAGCAGAACCATAAACAGAAGCACTGCAAGGAAGGGCGCTACTTGGTGCGAGACGGCCGATAAAGCTAAGGCAAGTCCCGCTGCGGTGAGGTTGGAAACCCAGAAGAGGGGCGCCAGATCGCGCCGCCACGCCAGTGCGGAGGCCGCGATTACAAAGCCTCCCAGCACCACGGCGGTCATCGGAACCGGAAGCACCTTGAAGCGGAGAGTAAGCTCCCAGAGCAGGGGCGCCAGGATCAATGCTGAGGTGCAGGCATAGGTTGTGCTGGCAAGCCAGGCGCCCACGGGCGCGCGCGCCGCCCAGACGAGCCACATGACGGCGTAGGCGATGGCCACGGCGGCAATCGCCGGCTTGGGCAGAGAACTGGATTCGGCCACGGCGCGCAGAACATAGGCTCCGGCAATGCCGAGCATGGCCTTGCCCAGCACGGAGAACGCACCTCCGGCCAGGGCAGGAAGGATTCCTTCGCCTGCCGGCGCAGGCTGCGCCAGAACCGGTTCCGGCGCGGCGGGCTCCGCAATCGCCTCGAAGGGATGCTCGAGGACATAAATCCGGCGCTCCAGCGCCTCCAGGCGTGCGGTGAGCCGTTCGTACGCGTCGTCGGGAAGATCGCCCATCGTCTTCACCCGATCCGGTTCAGATGTTGCGGCGTCCAGGCCGCGTGTTTGCCGTTCTCAGTCCGCCAGCGCCGGATGCGCACTCTTCTCCGGCCAGGGCGGCAACAACTTCAACAACACCCACAGGAAAAACAGGGGGAGAATGGTCAAGCCGATGGCCACCAGCAGGCCCTCGTGCGTGACCAGACCCATCTTGTAGGTGGTGTACCCGAGAAAACTCTTCGAAAACAGTTGTCCACCGATCACCACATTCCAGCGCATGGCGAAAACGCTGATCAGGATCATGCAGCCAGAGAAGACATAGATGCGCTTGCGCGCGACCGCTGAGAGCTTCGCCACCTGCGTCAGGAACAACAGAATCAAGGGCAGCAGCGTGCCCAGACAAATCTGCAGCACAATCTGCGAAAAGAACAGCTTGGTGTGCACCAGGAAGTTCAGGCTGCGAAACGATTCGTTGGCCTCGTAGATCCGGTGCACCAGGTCCAGCATCTCCAGGCTGAAATCGATGACGAAGATATAGAACATGTACATCGCCACCGTGTCCACGCAGCGCATGTCGATGACTTGTCCCCGCAGCTTGGTCAGCCCGATGTAGAGCAGCATCACCGCTGCGATGCCGGAAACCATGGCCGAGAAGATGAAAACCACCGGCATCAACGGCGACGACCACCAGGGATTGGCCTTGAGCGAGCCGAAGATGAAGCCCACATAGCCGTGCAGCAGAAAAGCCGAGGGAATACCGATCAGGGTAACGATCCAGCCCACCTTCTCGTCCACACGCAGCGAGCCCTCGCTGATGTTGCTCGATCCCAGCGTCAGGATGCGGTAGACGAGGCGTCTGAGCCCCGTGGTCTCTTGCGACAGCAAGACAATTTCGCGCCGGTAATCAAGCCAGATCTCGAAGGAGAGCACGGCCATCAGATACCACAGGTACACGTAGCCGAACATGGCCATGGCCGAGGTGCTGTGGGGAGTAAAGTACATCTCCGGCGCGCGCAGCGGATGCCCCAGGTGAAACAGCAGTGGCAGGGGCGCGTCCAGCAGAAAGGCCATCGCCGTTAACAGCGCCAGCCGGTAGGTGGGCTTGACCGCTTCCACGCGAAAAACGCGCTCCAGAGAGGCAAGGATGAAGGCGCCAGCCACCAGCCCCGTAATGTAGGGATACAAGACGATGAGCACGCTCCAGTAGAGCGTGATCTCGTTCGGATACATGTAACCTTCGACGCCAGTCATAAGAACAGCTCCTAGCTGCTAGCTTCTAGCCCCTAGCTTTT
>JAKABE010000285.1 GCA_021801945.1 Acidobacteriota bacterium | reverse complement strand
GCCCCCCCCCCCCCCCGAGCAGGATGAGGCGAAGAGAATGGTGTGCGGAAACATCCGCAGCCGGCTTGCCATAGTCGCACAGAATCACGCAATAGGGACGAGGACCGCACCGAGCCTTATATACTGGAAAGTTCATGAATGAGAAGATTCTGGCCCTGGTGGTGCAGTTCATCACCCATGTCATTGACGTAGGTGGATATGGGGGCATAGCGGTGCTGATGGGCATCGAGTCGGCGTGCATTCCGCTGCCTTCCGAGATCATCATGCCGTTTGCCGGGTACATCGTGTATTTGGGTCACTTGAATCTCTATTGGGCGGCTACGGCTGGGGCGGTGGGCTGCAACATGGGATCGGCAGTGGCCTACTGGATTGGCGCCAGGGGCGGCCGGCCGCTGGTGGAGCGCTACGGCCATTGGGTGTTGATGAGCCACCATGACCTGGAGCGCATGACCCACTACTTTGAGAAGTATGGTTCCATTACGGTCTTGCTGGCGCGGATGTTGCCGGTCGCGCGCACGTTCATCGCGTTCCCGGCGGGGCTCGCCAGGATGCGGCAACTGCGCTTCCACACCTATACTTTCGTGGGCTCGTGGCCGTGGTGTTTTGGATTGGCCTATGTGGGCATGAAACTGGGCGAACGCTGGCACACAGACCCCCGGTTTCAGCAGGCATTTCACCGTTTTCATCTGGTCGTGGAACTGGTCCTGTTGGCGGTGGTCGCGTGGTTTATCTGGACGCACCTCAATCGCCGGAAGGAGGCGAATGTGGGCTGATGGCGGATGCCAAGATGCGGGCTGTCCTCAATCAATCGCACACTTTTCGCCGGCCGGAAGATGCAATCGAACGAGTAAGGAAATTCATTACCGAGGAAAGGTTAGGAAAAGCGATGTCAACTCAACAGCAAGGCGGCCCAAAGACCGCCGCAAAGGAAAAGGTTGCGCCCGCTACGGGCAAACTTGGAGTCATGGTGGTGGGCATGGGTGCCGTGGCTACCACGCTGATCGCGGGCGTCGAGGCCGTGCGGCGCGGGCTGGCCAAGCCCATCGGATCGCTAACCCAGATGGGCACCATTCGTCTGGGCAGGCGCACCGACAATAAGTCGCCTCTGATTAAGGATTTTGTGCCTCTGGCCGATCTAAAGGACTTGGTCTTCACCGGTTGGGACATCTTCGCCGACAACGTGTACGAGTCGGCCGCTCACGCACAAGTGCTCAAGGCGGAGACGCTTGCCCAGCTCAAGCCCTACCTTGAAACCATCAAGCCCATGCCGGCGGTTTTCGACCAGTACTACGTGAAGCGGCTCAACGGCACGCACGTCAAGAAGGGCAAGACCAAGCGCGAGCTGGCCGACCAAGTGATCGCCGACATACGGACCTTCAAGAAGACAGTGGATCGCGTGGTCATGATCTGGTGCGGGTCAACGGAGATCTTTCTGGAGCCGACGGCAGTGCACCAGACGCTGAAGGCGTTCGAAAAAGGGCTAGAGACGAACGACCCAGGCATTGCGCCCTCACAGATTTATGCCTACGCGGCGCTAAGCGAAGGCGTGCCCTTCGCCAATGGAGCGCCCAACCTGACCGTGGATGCGCCGGCGCTGATCGAGCTCTCGAAGCGCAACGCGGCTCCCGTTTGCGGCAAGGACTTCAAGACCGGCCAGACGTTCATGAAGACGGTGCTGGCGCCGGCCTTCAAGGCACGTATGCTGGGCGTTTCCGGGTGGTTTTCGACTAACATCCTGGGCAACCGCGACGGTGAGGTGCTGGACGAGCCGGGATCATTTAAGACCAAGGAAGAGTCAAAGCTGGGGTCGCTCGAATACATCTTTCAGCCCGAGCTCTACCCGGATCTCTACAAGGACATCTACCACAAGATCCGCATCAACTACTATCCGCCGCGCGGTGACGAGAAAGAGGCGTGGGACAACATCGACATCTTCGGCTGGCTGGGCTACCCGATGCAGCTCAAGGTGGATTTCCTCTGTCGCGACTCGATTCTGGCGGCTCCGATCGCGCTCGACCTGGTGCTGTTCCTGGATCTGGCCAAACGCACGCCGGATCTGCGTTCCATCGGCATCCAGGAGTGGCTGAGCTTCTACTTGAAGTCGCCGCAGACCGCCGAGGGGCTCTACCCCGAGCACGATCTGTTCATCCAATCGATGAAGCTCAAGAACACGCTGCGTCACATCATGGGCGCGGATTTGATCACCCACCTGGGATTGGAGTACTACGACTGAGGACTGGCCCTCCAGAGGCCGGCTCACGTTCGATGAATTGCAAAAGCCCATCCGCAAGGATGGGCTTTTGTCGATTGGCAAACCGCCGTCGCCAGGGATTAGGCCAGCGCAGGCACTGTATGGATGCCATGCCCGGTGGGCCCGGTACCAGACGCCGCGAGCAACTCCGGATGAGCCGCTACGGGTGCAACTGGCTGTGGCTGAGAATGCGGCGAGCGCGTAAGGCAGTGCACAAAATGATAGGGCGGCCAGGGGCCGGAAAGCTGCATCTGGGACTCGCGCATGAGGGCGCTCGTGGTTGCGAACTTGTTTTGATAGCGCTCCACGCAATTGCGGTCGATGAGGTGGGCTATGTCGAGCATCAAGGTGCCGCTCTCTAGGAGCCGGCAGCTCACTTCCTCGTCCAGCGGCTGGAAGAGCCGGTGCATCTGAAAGCTCACGGCGCGTGCGCGGGTCTGACGCTCGCGGCTGCGGGCAGCATTCTCGCACAAGCTGGCCAAGTAATCGCGGCCTGCATTCCCGCCCTGTAGATGACGTTCCATCGCTTGCGTGGAGCGGTCGCAAACCATCAGCCTGAGGTGCATCTCGGCTTTGCCGCGCACCTTCTCGATATTGGTGAGAAATTGGCGCTGGTTGGAACGGATGGATTTGCGCAGCGTCTCGTCGCCGTTAAAGACGGTTCCAAACCGGAAAGGCAGGACGGTCGAATGCTGAAAACACGCCGCGATCACTCGCGCATGGTCCACGCCCGACTTTTGATTGAGGGTCTGTTGCGGGTTGTGTTCGCTGACGATAACCGCGAGTTCACAGGCCGGATAAAGAAAAACCTGGTTGCCGCTTACGCCCAAAACCGACTCCAGGGGAACTGGTTTGCGATGACGCATCAATTCAGGAAAGGCTTGTTTTTCGCCGATGCAATAGGCATACCATGCCATGACGAGACACTCCGCTGACGCTCGCCGAAGCCGACAAGCGCCGTTCGTTGGTGAAGCTTAGTAGATTTAAGAAGAACCGCACCATCTTGGAGAGAAAGTCAGGGCTAAAGTACGCCACTCCCCGACAAACTAGTGGCATACTAGATCGGCGAAAATACGACTGGCAACCCCTGTTGTAACGAAGTTGCTCAAAGTGAGCAGGTTTAAGCAAAATCGATTCTATATAGTTAACATTCCTATTGATAAAATGAATATGCGAGTGCTCCACCTGTAGATTCCCTTTGCGCGGCGGAGGGGAAGAGCGCGATCACCGTCGCACGTAAATCCGGCTGGGGGCTCTGAGCACGAGCGGCGAGATTCAGGAAGACCGCTGATCCTGGAGCGCGGTAACGGGCCGGGGTGAATTGGCGTCAGGGAAGCACGCGCCGAATGTGGAGATAGAGAACGACGTTCAGAAAGATGGAGATGGCCAGCAGCCCGAAGGCAACCAGCGCGAGCACGTTCACCTTGTTGCCTACGCTCTTCAAGTCTTCCATCAATTCCTGCTGTTCAAGCGTGTTGCGATCGGTGGCCTCGCGGACCATCTCCAACTGGTCCTCCACCTTCTTCAGCGAGGAATTCTGCTCGGCGACCTGTTCGCGCAACTCCTTCTGTTGGGTTTGCAGTTCGGCCAGGCCATCCTCAAGAGGGGCGAGGTTCACCGGAGGGGGAGGGGGTGAAGGATGTTGCGCTGGACGAGGAGTGAGGATGCTCGTGGCCATCGCGCCCATCGGGCTATCCAGGATGGGCAGAATTCGCTGGACAAACGGCAAGGCGACGCGCAAAGCATTGACCGCCCGCTGGAAAGTTGAGGAAGGTAGATCAGCAGCCAGCGGCGGATTGGGCAGCGCGCGGCCCGGCGAAGGCATAGGCGCGCCTTGCCGGGAACCGCTCTGAAGATGCGGCTGTGCCGTACGTGCGGCCCCGTTTCCCTTGGGAAGCGGAGAGCCGACGGCCCGAGGATGCGGCGCTTCTGCGGCCGGAGGCGCAGGAACCGGATCGTTCAAGTCAAGGTCTTCCGAATCGCGCATGGACTTCCTTTCTTCCATAGACGGCAATTCCCAATATATAAAGGATTTTCGCGCGGGGAGGGAAGACGAATTCAAAATGCCGGGCGCCAGCATTCCCGACTCGGGGGATGCTGGCGCCCGGTCCTGCCCCACTCGATCGATAGCGAAAAAAGTGCCAATCGGGTGGGGCCTTCATAATCCAACGGCGGAATCGGCAAGTGCAGACCTAGTTCTTGCCGCGGCTGGGCAGCGCGAACGCCACATAGCCGCTCCAGGAGTCGGCGGGAAATGTTCCGCCGGGCGGCAGGTAGGCGTCTTTGGGGTACGGGGTGGCTCCGCCGCACACAGCCACAAGAACATACTCCCGGCCATGTGCCTCGTAGACTGCGGGAACGCCTTGCGATCCGTTGGGCAGGGGGATGCTTGCGATCACCTTGCCGGTGGCGCTATCCAAAGCGTAGAGCGTGGAGTCGTTGCCGGCAAAAAAGATGAGACCTCCGGCGGTGACGACCGGCCCACTCTTGGGAAACACGTTTCCGTCATGCTTATAGCCAGGAGGAGCTTCGGGCAGGCCACCATAGGGCACCTGCCATTTGATCTTGCCGGTGTTCAGGTTGTAGGCCGTCAGCGTGCTCCACGGCGGGATGATGATAAAAGGCTCGTTGCCGTAGCCGGTTTTGTAGCGGGAGGGGGGCGGTGTGACATCCGGCGGATAGGGGGGGGCGCTGAATAACTTGAAGATTGCCTGCATGCGCGCCGACGGCGCCGAACCTGGCGGTGCCAGGCTGGGCTGCTTGAGAAAGGCGAGTAGTTCG
>JAKABE010000284.1 GCA_021801945.1 Acidobacteriota bacterium | reverse complement strand
GGCGGGTCATACTCTCTCCCCCCACTTTCCTCCTTCTGAGTCTATAGCGATTCTCGAAATGGCGCAGAGTCGTGCCTGCCCCGGCGGCGCGCGCCTTTCCCTTCCCCGCGGGAATTAGAGTATTGCCCTAGACCGTCCGCTAAAAACACTAAGGGGGACGCTTTGAAGCGTCCCCCTCAAGTGTTGCCTTTTTGGGTTGGTCGATCCGCTACTTCTTCTTGGCGGACTTCTTGGCTGCCTTCTTGGCCGCCTTCTTCGCGGGTGCCTTCTTGGCTGCTTTCTTTGTTGCCATTTGCCTATTCTCCCTTTTCGATGGGTTGCATCGATTCTGCAATCATTACATTGCAGTTGAAGAATGTATAGATTCACTCATCATCGATGTCAAGAAAAAAACGCAGGATGAGTGGAAAAATGAGCAACAATTTTTTCCGAACGCGGTCGCGGGAAGATGCGCTCATCGCAATGGCGCGGCGCCGGTCCATGAACAATTGGGATTGCAGCGGTGAATTAATGCAGAAGAGCGGGAAGTCCACTGCGCGATGCAAAGACCTCGCAAGCGCGAAACAACGGCCGCGGCGCACACGGACGGGCACAGGCTTCTGTTCCCCAGATCCCGCTTCTGATACACTCGCTTCCATCCATCCTCATGCTTTTCAAGGCCCTCAGCGCGGCTGTCTATGGCATCGACGCCAACCTCATTGACGTTGAAGTGGACTATAGCGGCGTAACGATGAGTGAAGATCACTTCCACACCGTGGGCCTTCCCGATGCCGCGGTGCGCGAGAGCCGCGACCGCGTGCGCGCCGCCATCAAGAACTCCGGCTACCTAATTCCGCCCACCTTCATCACCATCAATCTCGCACCCGCAGATCTCAAGAAGGCAGGCTCGGGCTTCGATCTGCCCATCGCCATCGGCATCCTGGGCGCATACGGCGCCCTGCGCGCTGACGACCTCAGCCGTTTCCTTCTGGTGGGCGAGCTGGGCCTGGACGGCAGCGTACGCCCGGTGGCGGGAATGCTGCCTGTAGCCATTCTGGCGCGCGAGAAGGGAATTCCCAACCTGATTCTGCCCGCGGCCAACGCCGCCGAGGCCGCGGTGGTTGAGGGCGTAAACGTCTATCCGGTCTCTTCGTTGCTCGATGTGCTGGAGCTGCTCAACAGCGCGGTAGTGGGTGTGATCCAGCGCGAACCCTACCGCGTGGTCACTGAGGAACTGCTGGGCAAGTTGGAAGAGTTTACCGTGGACTTCAGCGATGTGCGCGGCCAGCAGACGGCTAAGCGCGCGTTAGAAGTGGCCGCGGCCGGCAGCCACAACATTCTCATGATCGGGCCGCCCGGCTCGGGCAAGACAATGCTGGCCAAGCGGCTACCGTCAATCCTCGCGCCGCTCACCTTCGAGGAAGCGCTGGAGACCACCAAGATTCACTCCGTGGCCGGTGTGCTCGATTCTGGCGCCGGCCTAGTAACGCAACGGCCGTTCCGCTCGCCGCACCACACCATCTCCGACGCGGGCTTGATCGGTGGTGGCATCCTGCCACGACCAGGCGAGGTTTCGCTGGCACACAATGGCCTGCTCTTTCTTGACGAGCTGCCGGAGTTTCCTCGCAACGTCCTGGAGGTGATGCGCCAGCCGCTCGAAGACCACACCGTGACCATCGCCCGGGCGTCCATGTCACTGAGCTTCCCGGCACGCTTCATGCTGGCCGCGGCGATGAACCCGTGCCCCTGCGGCTACTTCAATGACAAATCACGGGAGTGCCTGTGCACGCCGCCCATGATCCAACGCTACGTGGCCAAAATCTCCGGGCCGCTGCTGGATCGCATCGACATTCACATTGAAGTGCCGGCGGTTCAATATAAGGAACTGCGCGGCGGCGCGGCGGCGGAAGGTTCGGCGCAGATTCGCGCCCGCGTGATGGCGGCGCGCGAACGCCAACGGCAGCGCTTCAAGAAGCGTGGAGAGAAGATTTACGCCAACACGCAGATGAGCACGCGTCAGATCCGCACCTACTGCGAGCTGGACGCCGACTCGGAGCGGCTTCTGGAGCGGGCCATGCAGCAGCAGGGACTGACGGCGCGCGCCCACGACCGCATCCTGAAAGTGGCGCGGACGATAGCCGATCTGGAAGGCGCCGAGCGACTGGCCGTGCCTCATCTGGCTGAAGCTATTCAATACCGCACGCTCGATCGCAGCTATTGGGCGTAGGGATAGGTCCTTCCTCTTGACGATGGAAATTCGGCCAGCCATGTCCGTGAGCATCTTAGTTGGCCAATCTTTTCCAAACAAGGAATGAGCCTGAAGGAGTCAAGCTAGGGTGGGGTGGGAGGTGGCTCCGTTCGGATGTGTTTTGAAAAGAATCCATTCAGCTTGGCGGAGGTTGTGGAGATGGACTGCGGAGATCGTGACCAGCCGCGCGAACTCAGCCTGGCCGCAGACGGTGTACGCGCGCTCTGGGATGTACGCCGCGTGGCCGGGCTGCCGAGAACTTCGCACGCCTCTTCGGTGGCGGCCAGCAGCTCGATGTCAACCGTGGTGTAACGAAGTGGAAAGCTGTGACGCTTCAGGGTGGCAACCACGACGCAGCCGCGGGACATAGAGCGGGCGATCAAGCAAGTGACTTGCGCCCCGGCTCAGGCCGATCATCTCCTCAATAATGTAACGGCGCGACAAACCACGCTCGCCCTTGCAACTGGCCAGTGGACTGCTGTTGGACCAGAACATGCTCGATCCAGCCACACATCCGCTGGCAGCCCTGGCTCTCGAAACAGATCGCTTCGCCGGCCCAAAGAAAGCTGCGAATCGACTCCACACTTAATGCTAGGCTTGTTGCACGACTGACATTTAATCTCCAGCATGACCGCCTCAACAGGCTCATCCCGTGTTGGAATGACGCACGCGCTACAGGCTCATCTTGTATTGGAAGAGAGTGGAGGTTGAATTTCCCCGAAGATAGCCGTATTCTATGTATGCAGACGCGTTTGCTCGCCTGGATTTTCCGTGAGTGCACCGGTTGGCGGGGAGATGAGTGGGCTCATTGCCCACTTTTTATTTGCGGTAAATTTCACGCGGCAAATGCGCCCAATTGGTTGCCAAAGAGCAGTTTACAAACGATGGTGCTCAGGCTGGACGAAATCCGAGCAGCGGCTGGAAAAGTGGCCGCTTCACATGGGCTGGATGTAGTGGACATCGAGCTCGTGGGCTCGGTCAAGGATCGCGTTCTTCGGGTTTATTTGGAAAAGGACCCCCGGGGTCGAGGGCAATTGCAGCCGGGGCTCGCCCCGGCTGAGGGAAGCAAAGGTGGGGAGCAACGGCTGGACTATCTGGTGGAAGGTGGGTTCAGTGGGGAGAATTATCTCCGGCTCTCCGGTGTAACGCACGAGGATCTGGCGGCTTTCAGTCGCGACTTTGGGACCTTGCTCGACGTGGAAGACCTGGTTCCAGGAGCCGAGTACACACTCGAGGCCAGCTCTCCCGGCCTGGACCGAGAGTTGACCCGTCCGGAGGATTTCGAACGTTTTCTGGGTTGTCTGGTCAAGGTGCGGACCTTCGAGCCGGTCCGGAACAATCGGCACTGGCAGGGCCGTTTGACTCGCGGCGGGGAGGGGTTGTCCGCTGGCGGCCAGACAATCACGCTCGACCTTGCCGTTGGCAAGCCGGCTGCGGCGGGAAAGAAACCAAAGCGGCAGGTTGGCGCCGGCACCGTCGAGATTGCCTTCGCCAACATCGAGAAGGCAAACTTGGTGCCTGAGATCTGAAAGACGGGGCCTGGGGTTAAGAATGTAAGGGCTGGAACAGGAAGTCTGGCGAGATTTGGACTGAGGAACAGAGTGAGGGCAGAAGGAATCGAGGTTCTTTCTGATGTCTTCCGATCTCTGGTTTCCATGTCCCTCGTTACACAAGGGTGAAAGCTTGGTCGCGCAGAGGTTTCCTGAACCTGTACGCGCCTCTCAGGGCAACTGAGTCGAGGATGTATGGCTACTAGCGCTTTGTATCAAAGTATCGAGTTCCTGAGCCAGGAAAAGGGCATTGACCCGGCCATCGTCGTCGGCGCCGTCGAGGAAGCTATCGCTCTGGCTACGCGCAAGTACTACAAGACCCAGGAGAACATGCGCGGCGAGTTGAACAAGGAGACCGGCGAAATCACCGCCTATATTTACAAGACCGTGGTCGCCGACGAGGAACAGATCGAGGATCCTGTCAACCAGATCACCCTTGCAGAGGCCAGCCAGTTGGCGCCCGGCGTCGAAGTAGGCAGCGAAATCCGCCTTTACCGCGACACCAGCCCGCTGGGCCGCATCGCCGCGCAGCTGGCCAAGCAGGTCATCTTCCAGAAGGTGCGCGAGGCCGAGCGTGACACGGTCTTCCAGGAGTACGCGCACCGCGAAAAGGAAGTGCTAACCGCCACGGTGAAGCGCGTTGAAGGCCAGGATATTATCTTTGATCTGGGCAAGGCCGAGGCTCGCTGCCCCCGCCGCGAGCAGTCCCGCCTGGAGCAGTTCTCGGTGGGCGAGCGTATTCGCGTGGTCCTGATCAAAGTCGACCGCGCCGCCAAGGGGCCGCAGGTGATTGTTTCTCGCGCGGCGCCTGAGCTGGTGCAAAGCCTCTTTCAATCCGAGGTCCCCGAGATCTACGACAACACCGTGGCCATCAAAGCCATAGCCCGCGAGGCTGGCGAACGCACCAAGATCGCCGTGCAGAGCCGCGATAAGGACGTGGATCCAGTGGGCGCCTGCGTAGGCATGAAGGGCATGAGGGTCCAGTCCATCATCCGTGAGCTGCGGGGCGAAAAGATTGACATTATCGAGTACTCGGACGAGATCACAACCTTTGCCGAGAAGGCCCTGCAGCCGGCCAAGGTGAGCCGCGTTTCCATCACGGACCTCGCCGAAAAGCAGCTAGAAGTGATCGTCGATGACACGCAGCTCTCTCTGGCGATCGGCAAGAAGGGCCAGAACGTACGCCTGGCGGCCAAGCTCCTGGGCTGGAAGATCGACATCAAGAGCGAAGAAGAGAAGCGCCAGGAGGTCGAGCAGCAA
>JAKABE010000283.1 GCA_021801945.1 Acidobacteriota bacterium | reverse complement strand
GACAAAGCTGTAGGCGTCCAGATCCTCCGAGAACCGCCAGCCGTTGAAATCCGGCGGACCCTGGCCGAAAACGCGGGCGGCCGGCAGAAAGACGCTGCCGTCGGGTGACACATATTCCTGCGCCTTGGGGGCCGTCACATCCGCGGCGAACAACTGGCCAAGAGTACGATAAGTCATCGTGTCGAAGTCGAGCTGGTTGGCAAACTCGCCATTGTCCCAGTAGTTGCCCGGAAGAATCGCCGCGGCACCGGGATGCGGCGTGGACGCCCGCGGCGACAGCACCTTCAACTCTGTTTCCGGCGAGCCGGGACGGAACCAGTACACCGTTCCCTCCGCGCCGTCCGACGACAGCACCAGCAGGTTGCCCGATTTATCAAAGGCAAGATTCACCGCGTCCAGCGGGTTGTCGCGCTCGACGCTCAGGCCCTCGGCCGCCGACCAGCCGTAGATGCGCTGCTCGAGACGATCCACGAAATAGAGTTTTCCGGCACGGTCGACCGCGGCGCCGGAATTTGAAGTAAAGCCGTCTTCCAGCTTCCTGACTTGAACGTTTGGCAGGATGGGCGTGGAGTCGTGGGACGCGGGCGGGCGCAGCGGATCGGCCGGGATGTCCAGCACCGCAAACATCGCCATGACGCCGATTCCGGTCTGGAAACCCGGCGTGTTGTCGGCAAGAACAAACACTGGGCGCGTGGCACCGTAGCCGATGACGCGCACCCCCGGCCAAATATAGAGGGTGCGCGTCAGCCTGTACCTGCCCGCGGGCACAAAGACGATGCCAGCTCGCTCGCTGTTCTCTGCCCTGTCGATCGCCGCCTGGAGGGCGGCACTGTCATCGTGGGCACCGTCGCCGTGTGCGCCGAACGCCTGCGCCGTCAGGTAGACCCCCTGCGAATCTTCAGGCGCGGTTGCGAACACGGAAGCAGAGAATGCGGGCAGAGAAAGCCCGAGCAGAGCCAGGCCCGCCAATACAAATCTCCTCATTCTGTTCACCATTGTTGACGGACCATTCTGCTGGAACGCAACCACGATCTACAAGTCCAGCGTCCCATCTGGAGGGAACGGGGCTCTGTGCCCGGTCGCATCCAACGCCGCGGGCATTGCCACCCGGGCTCGCTTTGAGAAGCCGGCTGGGCGCTCATTCCGCGAACAGCGACAACGGCACGGCATCGCCCATGGCCTTGTAGCCGGCAGGGCCGGGGTGCAGATGGTCGCCCGAATCGTATGGCGGCGCGAGCCGGCCAGGCAGCGCCGGATCGCGCATAACCTTATCGAGATCGATCGCCGCATCGAAGTGGCCTGGAGCGCGGATCCAGTCGTTGACCGCCTCGCGATCCTTGTCGTTCGCAGCATCGGGACGATAGTAAGCCGAGCCGCCATCGGGCATGACGGTCGCGCCGTAGACGCGGATGCCGTGCGTATGCGCCTGGGTGACGATCTGCTGCAACGACTGGATCATGCGGCGCACCAGTTCCTGGTGCTCTTCCTGTGAAACCGGTCCGGTCCGCGTCAGGCCTCCCAGATCGTTGATGCCCTCCAGAACGATCAGATACTTCACGCCGGTCTGCGCCAGCACATCGCGATCCAGACGCGACACCGCATTCGGCCCGATGCCGTCAATCAGCAAATGATTGCCGCCGATGCCCTGGTTGAGTACGCCTAGATTTTTGAGCGACGGCGCCGCCTGAAGGCGCCCGGCAAGCACATCTGTCCAACGGTCATTGCCGTTGGTCGTGGTCGCGTGACCGTCGGTAATGGAATCGCCCAGCACGACGATGGAAGCGGCGTGCGGCATTGCCTGCACATCCACAGCGGAGATGTAATACCACTGCTCGAACTTGGTGGCGCGGGGCAACTCTGGCGCCGTAACCAGGTTGCCGGGAACCGAGCACGAAGTGGTACGCGACCCTGGATGCCCGGTCTGATGGGCCGGCGGGCCATCCAGATAAAAAGTGACGGTAAGGTCGGAAAGCGGAGTCGCGTCGAAATCGACCGGGTCTGAAACAAATTCGGCTCCGGGAGGGATTTCGACACCGGCCTCTCCGGAAAACGTCAGTTGTGTATCCGTGGCGGCATCGATCTTGCAGGCGGCCGGAGAAACCGCGCGCGCGATGTGCACGGTGCGGATGCGGAGGGGCGAGGCCCCGAAGACATTCGAAATATGAATGCGCAGCATGGTCCCGCCCGTGGACAGATGGACGAACTGCCGGATTGTGGCGTTGGAAAAATCCTCAGCGCTTGGTTGGCCAAAGAACTCCACCCGCTGCTGGGACGAGGCCCACGTTCCATTCCAAAGCGCGCCGCCGGCGCCATTCCCTGCGATCGGAGCCGTCTGCGCCGCGCTGCCGGCAGCACCCGCCAGGAGAATCGTGGCCAGAGTGGAGGCGAAAAATCGGGTTCGCGAAATGAGTGCTCTTGAGATTGACACGGCCGCTCCGTTGAATTGCTCAGACCTTTGACTGCCAGCGATCATAGCGGAGTGAGCGTCTCTCTGGACATGGGTCGCCGCGCGGTTTACGCGGCATCGCCTGAACGCGGGTTCAGGCTTTGCAATGCGCGATCGTCAACCCGGCAACCCTGCTCGCTTCCGAACCCGTATCCGGCCGTGCTCACGATGAAACGAACCTCCCGTTACCCGTGCCAACAACTGTAAATGCCCCAATTGTTGTAGACCGGAAGCCTTTCTCCACTTGCCAAGGCCTCCTTAGCGGCAGTAAAAGTGGGGGAAGGATCTTCTGGTTGAGACAGTCGGCTGAACGCTGCGCATCGAATAGCTGGCGGCTTCTTGGATTCCTTCCTCAAGGATCATGCCGGCAAGAATGAAGCGGTTGGAAAGTTCGGAAGTTCCGCAGGCGTTGTTCCCAAATGCATCGAGCAGCCTCTGGCTCTCCTGTCCTTTCCTCCATTTTTGGCCATCCCGGCCGTCATCCTGATACGCAATTCATGAACTGCCCATCAGAGGCATTCCCCAGGGCGCAGGTGCAGAGCCACTCTGTGTCTGCCGTTGGAGCAGCGCGTGCAACACCTGTTTGAAAATGAGCTGGACGACGAGTTGCGCGGGCAAGTGCCCGTCTACGGGCAGAGCCATGACGCCCAAACCGGCTTGATGAACTTCCCCGCGTTTCAGGATAGGCTGATCTCCTGGATGCATTTCCACCCCGGAGTCGAAGTGGCCCTGGTGTGGATCGATGTCCTCAATCTCCGCCGGGAATTTGCCTTGTGGGGCCGGCGCGGCGCTGAAGCCCTGATCGGCCGCGTCGCCGACATTCTCCGCGCGACGGTCGACAGCAGCGGCCTGGTTGGCCGCTATAGCACTCGCTGCTTCCTGGTGGCGCTCAAGGCCGAAGCTCCGGCCCGTCTTGAAAAACGCCGTATCCAGGCCATTCTCGATGCCCTTTCCCCCATGCGCGTTCCCGGCGCACAAGGCATGGTCGAGGTCGCTGCCGGTGTGGCATTCTGGCCCGCCAATACGACCTCGCTCGATGACCTCATCCGCTTTGCGAGTATCGCCGCCAGCCGCGCGGCCTACGTCAAGAGCCGCTCGGTACTGCCCTTCCGCACGGGCATGGACCGGCACCTGATGCGCGATCGTCAAATCGAAATCGACATGCTGCGGGGCATGAACCGCAACCAGTTCCGCATCGTCTACCAACCCAAGATCGAATTGGCAACCGGCCGCATCCTGGGCGTCGAGGCCCTGATCCGCTGGGACCACCTCCAGTGGGGCGCCGTGATGCCCAGCGAGTTCATCCCCGTCGCCGAGCGCTCGGATCTGATCCATCTAATCCTTAACTTCACCTTGCGCACCGCTCTCGAGGATGCGCGGCGCTGGGAGGAGGCCGGCTTCGACCTGCCGCTGATCGCGGTCAACCTTTCCTGGGCCAACATGCGCCGCGAGGACTTTCTCTCTTCCATCCGCGCGGTGCTCGCGGAGCATCCCCTCGCCCGCACCGGGCTGGAGCTGGAAATCACCGAATCGGTTCTGTTCGACGACGAGGATCTCTTCGACCGGCGCGTGCGCCAGTTGAAGGACCTGGGCCTGCGCGTGGCCATCGACGACTTTGGCACCCGCTATACAGGCTTCAATATGCTCAAGCGCACCCCGCTCGACACCATGAAGATCGATCGCTGCTTCATCCATGGCGTGGACCGTACCGACGAGGCGCGCGCTCTCTGCCAGACCATCATCGCCATGGGGCGGCAGCTCCGGCTGCGCACCGTGGCCGAAGGTGTGGAGGAACAAGCCGAGCTCGATACTCTGCGCGCGCTCGGCTGCGACGCGGCGCAGGGTTTTCTCATCCAGAGACCCATGCCCGCACAGGAAATGGCCGAATTCATCCGCACTTGGCCGGCACGGATGCAGAAACTCGGCTTTTCCGGTTACGGCGCAAAGCCGGTTCTGCCGGGCCAGCATTAAGTAAGAGGAAGAAAGCGAGGATACAGCGCATGGGCATGATCGTACTTGTGCGCGGCATACTGCGGGGCATGGGACGCGAGGTCGAGTGCGACCTCGTCGCCATGAGACGATCCGTCCCCAGCGGATCGAAAATCCGGCGTCAGCCGGACCATGTCTATACGGATTTCGGCGTCATCGAAGCGCCGGAGGATCTCCCCGACGGGCAATACACCGTCTGCCTGGGCGACCAGGTCTTAACCACCCGGAAACAGCGAGGACTATGGCTCACCTGCAGCGAGTGCACCGGGAGATAACGAAATTCAACGACCCAGAGCCGTCTGGACCAGCAGCCACCCGTTCAGCCCGGCAATCAGCACCGCCGTGGACCAGGCCAACACCTTGGTAAACCGGCCATTCACAAAGTTCCCCATGCGCTTGCGGTCGCTCGTGAACAGCACCAGCGGGACGACCGCGAAGCTCAACTGGAACGACAGAATCACCTGGCTGAGGATGAGCAGTTGTTCGGTTCCGTGCTCGCCTGCAACCGCCACCACGATAATGGTGGGCACAATCGCCAGCGAGCGCGTCAAGAGCCGCCGCAACCACGGCGAGAGCCGCAGATGGACGAACCCCTCCATCACCACCTGC
>JAKABE010000282.1 GCA_021801945.1 Acidobacteriota bacterium | reverse complement strand
AGGCTTCGTTCCCAATTACGCCCGCGCCGGCGGATGGAAGAGCTTCGACCGCTCGGAGCCGCCGGTGGGGGCCATTACGGTGCTGGGCCTCTACCGCAAGTTTCACGACCGATGGTTTCTGGAGGAGGCATTTGGACCGCTGCTCAAATGGAATCGATGGTGGGCGGCGCATCGTGTCATCGACGGCTATCTGGCCTGGGGCAGCGATGGCGAAAATCCACCGGGCAATCTGGACGACACGACGCGCGGAACGCGGGCCGGCGCGATTCTGGAGTCCGGATTGGATAACAGCCCGATGTACGATGCGGCAGCCTATAACCCGCAAACTCACACGCTCGAGTACGCCGACGTTGGACTGATAAGTCTCTACATCGCCGATTGCGACGCGCTGGCCAAGATCGCTGAGATCCTGAATCAGCCGGCGGTCGAACAGGAGGTAAAGACGCGCGCGGAGCACTTTCGCGCCAAGCTGGCTACTCTGTGGGATCCTCGAGCAGGCATCTTCCTGAACAAGGACTTGTACACCGGGAAATTCAACACGCAGCTATCGCCGACGAACTTCTATCCCCTGCTGGCACGGGCGGCCACGCCCGAACAGGCGCGGATCATGATTGAGAAGCACCTGCTCAACCCCAAAGAGTTCTGGGGCCCGTGGGTGATTCCGTCGATCGAGCGGGACAATCCAGCGTTCCACGACCAGGACTATTGGCGAGGACGAGTCTGGGGCCCGATGAATTATCTGGTATATCTGGGTCTCTGCAACTACCACGATCCCCAGGTGCGGCAGCAGTTCGCGGAGAAGTCCTACGCTCTGTTCCTGAAGGAATGGACCACGAAGCGCCACGTTCACGAAAACTACAACGCCATCACGGGCGCCGGCGACGACGTGCGCAACAGCGACCGCTTCTATCACTGGGGCGCGCTTCTGGGCTACATCGAATATCTCCAGGAGCAGCGCGACGAGAAATGACGGGCAGGAACATCGTAGAGGCGCATTTGTCCACCGCGCTCTTCCCAAGCTGACGGGATGCGCCATAGTAGCGGCTTCGTTGATGGCGGCCCTAGCCGGTGTATTCCGAACCGAAAAGTGAGAACTTCCAGCCGTCTGCTTTTGGCGGCGCTCGGCGCATTCAGGGCCGCTCAAAGGCCAGAGCTACGGAGTTACCGCCGCCGAGGCACAGGGCAGCAACGCCGCGGCGCGCGGCGCGGCGTTGCATTTCGTAGAGGAGAGTGACGAGGATGCGTGCGCCGCTGGCGCCGATGGGATGTCCGATGGCAACTGCGCCGCCGTTGGGGTTGACGCGGTCGGGAGCGATGCCGAGCTCGGCAGTGACGGCCACGGCCTGGACCGCGAAGGCTTCGTTGAGCTCGAAGAGATCGATCTGCTCGATGGACCAGCCGGCTCGATCCAGGACTTTGCGGACGCCGGCGACGGGGGCCATCATCACCCAGCGCGGCTCAATGCCGCTGGTGGCCTGGGCGCGGATGAGAGCCAGGGGCGTGAGGCCAAGCTGAGCGGCGCGCTCAGCGGCCATGAGGACCACGGCGGCGGCTCCATCATTGATGCCGGGGGCGTTGCCAGCGGTTACGGTGCCGCCGGACTTAAATGCGGGCTGGAGCATGGCGAGGGCTTCAAAAGAGGCGTTGTCGCGGACGGATTCGTCACGGCAAAAGAGAGCGGGCGGCGCGGCGGGATCCTTCGAGGGCAACGGGACGGGAATGGTTTCGGCATCGAAGTGGCCGGCGTTCCATGCGGCAGCGGCGCGGCGGTGGCTTTCGAGAGCGTAGCGGTCCTGCTGCTCGCGGGAGATGGAGTACTTTTCGGCGACCAGCTCGGCGGTCATGCCCATGTGCATTGCGGAGTGGGCGCACCAGAGGCCGTCCTTGACGACGGAATCGACAGCCTGCGCGTCGCCCAGGCGAAGGCCCTTGCGCGCGCCGGGCAGCAGATAAGGAGCGTTGCTCATGGACTCCATGCCGCCGGCGACAACAATCTCCGAGGTTCCGGTGGCGATGGCCTGAGCGGCGAGGGCGACGGAGCGCAGGCCACTGCCACAAACCATGTTGATCGTGAGAGCACTGACTGTGTCGGCGAGGCCGGCGCCGAGAGCGGCCTGGCGGGCGGGGTTCTGGCCAAGTCCTCCAGCGAGAACACAACCCATGATGCACTCATCAACCTCATGAGGCGGAAAGCCGGCGCGGCGCACGGCTTCGCGGACCGCAAGAGCGCCCAGCTCGACCGCGCCGATAGGGCTGAGCGCTCCGAGGAACTTCCCGACCGGGGTGCGAACGGCGCTGACGATGGCTACATCGGTCATAGCGAATCCCCTCGAAGGGCGGCCGGGCCACCCGCAGAGAGAATAGCAGGCGGGTCGCGGCTCGCTGGATTTGGGTTGCAGCTGCCGAGCCGTGAGCTTTCCTGAAGGCGACCAGCGCATTCAGGGAGCCATGCGCAGGGCGCCGTCGAGGCGGATGGTTTCGCCATTGAGCATGGTCAACTCGCAGATGGAGGCGACCAGGGCGGCGAACTCCTCAGGCTGGCCCAGGCGCGGCGGAAAGAGGACGGTTTTGGCCAGGGCTTCCTGAACTTCAGGGGAGAAGCCGGCCATCATGGGCGTCATGAAAAGGCCCGGCGCGATGGTGACCACGCGAATGCCGAAGCGCGCCAGCTCGCGGGCGGCGGGCAGGGTGAGGCCGACGACGCCGGCCTTGGATGCGGCGTAGGCTGCCTGGCCGATGCGGCCTTCGTAGGCGGCCACTGAGGCCGTATTCACGATAATGCCGCGTTCGCCGTCAGCGAGGGGCTCGTTGGAGCTCATGGCGTGGGCGGCGAGGCGAAGCATGTTGAAGGTGCCGACCAGGTTCACGGTGAGCGCGAGGGTGAAGGTCTCCAGGCGGTGGGGCCCGGCGCGGCCCACCACACGCTCATTGGGAGCGATGCCGGCGCAGTTGAGAAGGCCGTGCAGGGCGCCGAAGCGGGCTTTGGCCATTTCGACGGCGCGGATTCCGTCCTCCTCCAAGGTGACGTCGGTGGCCACAAAGCAGGCACGGTCGCCAAGACTGGCGGCTACGGACACTCCGGCGGGATTGATGTCGGCCAGGAGGGCGTAGCCGCCGCGCGCAACAATCATGCGGGCCGTGGCCTCGCCGAGGCCAGATGCGCCGCCGGTAATGATGAAGGCTTTGTCACGGATTTCCATGCGATCTCCTTGTTGGGGCAAGTGCACGGAAGAGATTAAACCATGACGGCGCAAGCCAGCAGGCCGGCACCTCTCAGCGGTTGGGTTCAAGGAGGCTGCGGGCGATGATAACGCGCATGATCTCGTTCGTGCCCTCGAGAATCTGATGAACGCGGAGATCGCGCACGATCTTCTCGATGCCGAAATCGGCGAGGTAGCCGTAGCCTCCGAACAACTGGAGGGCGTGGTTCGCGACCTCGAATCCGGCGTCGGTTACAAAGCGCTTGGCCATGGCGCAGAGGATGGCGGCATTGGGCGCGGCGGCGTCGAGTGCGGCAGCTGCGCGCCAAAGAAAGGTTTGCGCGACCTCAAGCGACGTGGCCATGTCGGCGAGGCGGAACTGTAGGGCCTGAAACTCGGCGAGGCGGCGGCCAAAGGCGACACGCTCGTTCAGGTAGGCGGCAGCGCTCTGGAGCGCTGTGCGCGCGCCGCCCAGAGAGCAGGCGGCGATGTTCAGCCGTCCACCGTCGAGAGCGGTCATGGCAATTTTGAAGCCCATGCCTTCAGATCCGATGAGATTCTCCGGAGGCACACGCACGCCGTCGAGGATCACCTGGCGGGTGGCCTGGCAGTTCCAACCCATCTTTTTCTCGCTGGGACCGAAAGAGAGTCCGGGCGCGCCCTTTTCGACCACGAAGGCGGAGATGCCGCGGGGTCCGGCGGCGCCGGTGCGGGCCATGACTATGTAGAGGTCCGCGTCGCCGGCACCAGAGATGAACTGCTTGACGCCGTTGACGGTGTAGAGGCCGCCCTCGAGGACGGCGCGGGTGGTGAGGGCGGCAGCATCCGATCCGCAACCGGGCTCGGTGAGGCAGTAAGCGCTCAACAGCTCAAAGGCGCAGAGGCGCGGCAACCAACGGCGGCGCTGTGCGGGGCTGCCGTAGCGGTCCAAGATGGAGGCCACCATATTGTGTACGGAAAAGTAGCCGGCCAGACAGGGGCAGCCCGTGGCCAGGCCGTCATAGATGAGCGCCGCTTCAAGGCGGCTGAGTGCGCTGCCGCCCATGTCCTCAGCAACGCAGACGCCACCGAAGCCGAGCGCCGCCGTGGCGCGGATCACTTCGAGGGGAAAATGCTTCTCTTGGTCCCAGTGGATCGCGTTGGGAGCGATCTGTTCCTTGGCAAATGAGACAGCCAGATCGTGCAGGTCGCGCTGTTCGGCAGTAAGCACGAATTGTATGGATGGGCTTGGGTCGTTCACCGGGTTCGCCTGCCTCGCCAATTCATTTGTGTCGAGGTGGGCGGGGATTGTCAAGGGATGCCGGCAAATCAGCTAGCCACCAGGCCCGCGGGCAAGTTGACCGCCGACGGGTTGCTGGCATGGCAGAGGTGTGACTTGTAAGGCGCCAGCGCCGACAACTCTCATACCGCAGCGCCTCAATAAAAGACCACATCTCGCCGCCGCCACACACAGCCTCTTAAGGGAGCCTCAATTGCCGATCCGGCGGAAGGCCGGCTTGCCGTGACCGAGCTTAGCTGCTCATTGCATTTCCACCGCAATCGTCGTGGCCACACCTGCAAATGACGACCGTCGTCTTGCCTGCGGTCCCTTCGCAGTGGGCGCTGCAATACTTCGATTTATCGGTTACGATGCAAGTGCAGACAGGATTGGCGCATTTCTTTGGGTTGGCCATGGTTTGCCCCCTTCCAATCGTCTTTGCCAGACCCGCGCTGGCGGGAAGAACGTCAACTTGCGGGCAAGCATAGCATGAAATCCAGGTACTCGGCGAAGGGCATTTTGCGCCTCGGCTAACCTGTGGTTCGACGAGCAGCAGCGGCAGTGAGAATTGCGTGGGGAACTGGCA
>JAKABE010000281.1 GCA_021801945.1 Acidobacteriota bacterium | reverse complement strand
GAAGTAGCTCGGGACTATGGCGGAGCTGGGAGCCGGTCCGCATCGTTCTGGAGACATTGCTGAAGCGATGCAGCGGACATCGACTTCACTGGGCCCGACGCGTGCAGGCCTCATCTCGAAAGGAATGATTTGGAGTCCCACTCACGGTGATACCGCATTTACGGTTCCCCTGTTCGATCAGTTCATGAAACGCATCATGCCCGGAGATACATGGAAGAGGCTGGGCTGAGAGGCAATTGCGTTCGCTCCTCAGAGGAGAGTAGTGCGCGCATGTGGATTCAAAGTCAACCGTGCGGCGATAACAACTGAAGGTGAGGAAGTGGAACTCCCCGGTTTGCTGGTAACGAATGCGCTCGCCTTTCATGCGCGTTTCGGTTACTCCATTTGCCTCCCTCCCCGGTCCCCAAAGGCGAGGGACCGGAGGCACCGTCCTTTGTGGTCACCCGCATGGGGGGGAAATCCCGGGATCGGGGGCGGCCGCTCAAATCTTCAAATGGAGCCCGCAGACTTTTTTCAGACCTCGATGGGCCGTTCGGGATGCACCAGATACCAGGCGAGCGCGCCGACGAAGACCATGGAAGCAGCCACGGTGAACGGCATCTTCCAATTGAAATGCGCCGCCAGCCACGGAGTGAGCGAGACGGTGATGGCCGCGCCGACCTGGCAGCTCATGTTGACGATGGCCGAAAAGACGCCGGAGTTTTTGCCGGCGATGTCGCTCGACGCCGACCAGAACGAACTCTGCGACACGTAGAGAGAGCCGGCGCCCAGCGCCAGCACCACGGCGGCGGCAAAATTATTATGCACGCGCGAGCCCACCACCAGGAACATCGCCGTAAAGAGCATGGCGACGGCCGCGAGCGTGCAGCGGCCGGCGCGCAGGCCCACGTGGCGCGTGATGCGGTCGGAAAGTATGCCGCCGCCGAGGCAGCACGCTGTCATGCAGAGAAACGGCAGCATGGTGAACACAGCACTGGTGCGCAGGTCGAGATGGCGCGCCTGCACCATGTAGAGATAGAACCAACTGAAGAAGATCCAGGCCGCATAACCGTAAGCGAAGTAGCTCACCATCAGCGCCGGCAGATCGATGCGGGAGAAGATGGCGCGCCAGGAGATCTTGTGCTCCTCGACGTGGACGGGGGCGGCGTCGGTGCTCGAAAAGGTCATGAGGCCGTCGCGGATCTCCTGCAGCTCGGCGGGGCTCACCATGCGGTGCTCTTCGGGGCGGTCGCGGGCGATGAACCACCACACCAGAGCCCCGATGGCGCCCAGGCAGGCGTCGAACCAGAAGGCCGCGCGCCAGCCGAAGCTGAGGATGATCCAGGTGAGGAGCGGCGGGGTGAAGCCGCTGCCCGCGCCGACGCCGGCAAAAATGAGTCCGTTCACGAATCCGCGTTCCTTTTGCGGCACCCAGCTGGCGACAAACTGGTTCGCGGAGGGGTAAATGACGGCTTCGGCAAGGCCAAGCGCGCAGCGCACCGAGACGAGCAGGAGAAGCGCCTGCGAAAACCCGGAGGGCAGCAAGGCCGTGAGTATGTTGCAGAGGGCCCAGATGAGGACGCCGAAGGTGATGGTGCGGCGCGGGCCAAAGCGCACGGCCAGCATGCCCGCGGGAATCTGGAAGGTGGCGTAGCCCACCAGGAAGGCCGAGAAGATCCAGCCCAACTGCTGGTTGCCGAGATGAAACTGGTGGCTGAGCTGCGTGCCGGCGATCGACACGTTGGTGCGATCGAGAAAAGAGATGGAGCTGAGGATAAAGATCCAGAAGACCAGATAAAAACGCACGCGGGTGCGGCGGCCAACAGGAACTTGAGGACGTTCAATAGAACTTGCGACAGCCATCGGCCCTCCGCGGAAAATCTAATTCCAATAGAGTGAGACCAGATCGAATCTTCGCAGCCCTGCTGTGGATAGAATCAGGCTGCCTTGCACTGTAACGCATCGGGCGCAGGATTGGCACCTGCTCGTCGGCAGACCCGCCCGCTGAACGCGCGACTACAATGCACGCAGAAAATCATTCAAGCATCTGGCGCGGAGCGAAGCCTTCTCCAGCTTCGCAGGATCGTTCGGCGCCAGCAGTTCAAAGCCATGCCCGACCTTGTGGTATTCGCCTTTTTTCCGTGTCGCGGCTGAGGCGTGCTTCAGCCAACGTTCAAGATACTCCTTGCGAATCTCCTCAGCGTTCGGATTTCCGGGGAGGCTCCTGGCCAGAAATCCTTGACCATGGAATTCCGCCAAAACCTCTCGGCCTCATCCGAGAAGAGGTGGCAAAATAACGTTCTGGCGCGCCGAGGAACTGCTGATGAACTGGGCCTGAGCGGCCTTTTCAAGGTCGTGGATGATCCGCGCGAACGCGAGTTGCCGCTGAGGCGATCGTGCGGCCTCGGGTTCGTCGAGAAGATAGAGCCCCTTGCGGAACCGATTCTGGAAGTGCGACAAGAATGCTTCGCCGTGCGACTGCGCATGGAGCGATTTGCCCCCATAGCCACGCAATGCACCGAGGCCGCCGGCTTCGAGGATATCGAGGTAGCTTGCGAAGCTGAATCAACTCTCCGCGCGCATGAAGAATCCGTCGCTGACTTTTTCGCTCCATCAGAGGCGCAGAAACGGCGCGGTCTCCGGGTTCTGTCGATCCTGGGAGTCGTTGTGGTTACGATTGCCGCCCATCAAGTTGAAACCGCACTTCGCCGCGATACCCTCCAAGACCGTCGATTTCCCTGAACCGTTTTCTCCCATGAGAATTGTCACGAGCCTCGAAATCCGCAGGTGCAATCCCCGATACAGCGCGGGAATGGTGAACGGGAAACGGTTCGGGCGGACCTCCGTTGTGCCGATGGAGCGCAGAAACGGGGAGCCGGAATGCGGGCGAGGGTTGAAGGTTGATGGAAGTACTTCCCATTATCGCGTTGCGATCTCGTAATTGAGGGGCCGGGGGCTCCGTGTGCAATGAAGTATATAGCGTTGCCGCAAAGGGTCAACTGTGCGCGACCGCCTCTGCGCGATCAGCAGTGCGGGATTGCACGTTGCGCTTCCTCGGGATGGATTACGGCCCTTGCCGCCGGTATCCTTAAGCCCAATAGCTGCGGTCGAGCGTGCGGTATTGGATGGCTTCGGCCAGATGCGGGACCGCGAGGTGTTCGGCACCTTCCAGATCTGCGATGGTGCGGGCAACCTTCAGAATGCGGTCGTGGGCGCGCGCGGTGAGTCCCTGCTGTTGCATGGCACGCTCCAGGAGCCGTTCGGCATCAGCGCCGAGTTCGCAGTACGTCCGTATCTGCCGGGTGGTCATTTGTGCGTTGGCATAGATGGTTTCACCATGGTTCTTGAACCGTTCGCGCTGCCGTTCGCGCGCGGCCATCACGCGGGTACGAATCTGGGCGGAGCCTTCGGCGGCTGCTCCGCCACGCAGTTCCTTGTACTGTACCGCCGGCACCTCGATATGGATGTCGATTCGGTCGAGGAGTGGCCCGGAGATCTTTGCGACGTACCGTTGGATCATGGGTGGGGTACAGAGACATTCTCGCGAGCGGTCATTATGCCATCCACAAGGGCATGGATTCATAGCAGCAGCAAGCATGAACCGGGCCGGAAAGCTTAGCGACATCGATGCGCGCGCGATGGTGACGGTGTGGTCCTCGAGCGGCTGGCGCATCACCTCAAGGACATTGCGCGGGAACTCCGGCAATTCGTCGAGGAAGAGCAGTCCGTTGTGGGCGAGCGAGACCTCACCGGGGCGCGGCACAATGCCGCCGCCGATGAGGCCGGCGTCGGAAATCGTGTGGTGGGGCGAGCGAAACGGGCGCTGGGTAACGACACCGTCGCCATTGAGGACGCCAGCCACGGAGTGAATCTTCGTGGTTTCGAGCGCTTCCTCGAAGGTGAGAGGCGTGAGAATCGACGGCAACCGCTTGGCAAGCATCGTCTTGCCTGATCCGGGCGGCCCGATCATGAGAATGTTGTGGCTCCCCGCTGCAGCCACCTCCAGCGCACGCTTCGCCGTCTGCTGGCCGCGTACGTCGCAAAAATCAACGCTAAAATGCTGGAGTTCGCCAAGCAGTGTGTCCGTCGAGATGCGAAACGGTTCACGCTGGATGATGCCGACTACGGACGTATTGAGTAGTTCGAGCACATCAAGGAGCGATGAAACGGGATAGACGTTGACATCCTCAACGACCGCGGCCTCGGCGGCGTTGGCAGTGGGAAGAATCAGGTTGGGAATATGCTTCTCACGTGCCAACACCGCCATCGGCAGAATGCCTGGCACTGACCGCACCCCGCCGTCGAGCCCCAGTTCGCCCACAAACAAGAAGCGGCTCAGATCGCTCGTCTTGAGCGCGCCGTACGCACCGAGAATCCCCACGGCGATAGGTAGGTCGAAGCCCGATCCTTCCTTCTTCAGATCGGCGGGGGCCAGGTTGATGGTGATGAAGGTGGGCGGAATCGTGTAGCCGGAGTTCTTGATGGCGGCGCGCACGCGGTCGCGGCTCTCGCGTACGGCGGCATCGGGAAGGCCCACGGTGTGGAAATGGTCCTCGTTCGAGACGATGCCACTATAGTCAACCTCGACATCAATGAGATTGGCATCGATGCCATAAACGGCGGCGCTGAGAGCCTTGAAAAGCATGGCGAGGTATTGGGATAAGTGTAACAGGAAGAAAAGGTGGGTCAACCACTGCTTTGGCCACAAAACTCGCCCGTGTGCACGAGTGCCGATGCCCGTCTTAACGGTTTTCTGCACAACATTGCAGCCTTTCATACACAGAAATGTTGGCGGATACCCAAGGAACATCGACAGTAAGAATCGGATTTCTGTGAACAGTTTTATTAAAGCCTCACCTCTTGGTCGTCCAGAGAAAATTTCTGTGTCTCGACGCACGCTATTCCGGTTCTTCCGCAGAATGTGTGGGTAGCCGAGGGCGCAAGAGTTGATATGGAGGCAACTTCGCCGCGCTTTGTCCGGTGAGTTTTTTCAAGCACGGGCGATCTATCCAGCCGATGGAACAAACAGAAACCGGGAGCAGGTTTCGAGGCTGTCGCCGGTCCTCATCGGT